>JACQTR010000050.1 GCA_016210705.1 Chloroflexota bacterium
CACCTAAGTGGAAAGAAGTGGGGAGGGTTTTCTTACCCTCGAAATCGAAGAAGGTAATGAACCTGAGGGCGTTTGGGACGCTGAGTTGAGAAAAGCTGCGCAAAAGCTTCCTTCGCTAAAAGCTTTCAAGCTGCCTGTAAAAATTTCTTGTGCTGGTGTGGCGGATGAGGTAGATGCGGAGTCCGGAGAAGATGTGGGGATTTATTGGGTCACTATACGTATCTTGGGGGACGAAGAACCTGTTAGACTTGGGAAACAGGGTTCGTTCAAAATTGGGGGCTGCACGTTTTGGACATCTGCTATTTCCAGATTGCTTGGTGGGCGTAACGTGACCGACCCTATTTATGGTTATTATGATTATCCCAAAGCAAATAGCATTTCTTTTGACGTTTTGTTGCATAAAGAAGCCGAAAGGACGGAATATGCAATTGTCATTCGTAACATCCTAGACGTTGTTCGCTCGTACATTCGAAAAGTCCTTTCCGACTTCGATGCTATCAAAGAAGGCTTCGAAGGACAAGAATGAGGCATTATGGAACCGTTACTTGAAACTAACCTCCCCAACCCTTACTACCGAGGCAAGGTGCGGGATACCTATGACCTAGGCGGCGATGAATTGCTCATGGTGGCCACCGACCGCGTCTCCGCCTTTGACGTGGTCCTCCCCAGCGGCATCCCAGGCAAGGGTATTGTCTTAACCCAGCTTTCGGCCTTTTGGTTTGAGAAGACGGCCCATTTGGTGCCCAACCATCTGGTGGAGGTAGTGGAAGACCCTCGTCTGCTTAACGCCTGCTTGCCCTCGGGGGTTTGCTACGCCTACCCGGCCTATGTGGCCGGACGTTCTATGATCGTGAAGAAGGCCCAACGCGTCGAAGTGGAGTGCGTGGTTCGGGGCTATCTGTCAGGCTCGGCTTGGACGGAATATCAGGACTGGGGCACCGTAGGCGGCATTCCCTTGCCGCCAGGGTTGCAAGAGAGCCAAAAATTGCCCAAGCCCTTATTCACTCCCACCACTAAGGCAGACACGGGCCATGATGTCCCTGTCACATTCAAACAACTAGAGAAAAAAGTGGGCCCCGATTTAGCCCGAGAACTGAGGGAAAAGAGCCTAGCCGTTTACAGCTTCGCTGCCGAGTACGCTCTAACCAGAGGCCTCATCATCGCCGATACCAAGATGGAGTTCGGCTTCGTTGATGGCCAGCTTACCCTCATCGATGAACTCCTCACCCCGGATAGCAGCCGCTTTTGGGCAGTGGAAGATTACGGCGTGGGCAGCTCGCCGCCCAGCTTCGATAAGCAACTGGTGCGAGACTGGCTCATCGCCTCGGGCTGGAACAAGGAACCCCCAGCACCACCACTACCCCCAGAAATCGTGGCCCAAACGGCGGAACGCTATCGGGAAGCCTATCGCCGACTTACAGGGAGAGAACTGCTATGAACTATTTAGCCAAGGTCTATGTTACCCTAAAGCCCACCGTCAACGATCCCCAGGGTTTGACTATAAAAGGCGGTCTGCTGTCTTTGGGGTTTGGAAGCGTTCAAGAGGTGCGGGCAGGCAAGTATATGGAGATTCGCCTCAATGGGGCCAGCCTAAACGAAGCTAAAGAGCAGCTTCAGGCCATGTGCCATCAGCTCTTGGCCAACCCCGTCATCGAGGACTATCGTTTTGAGGTAGAGGAAATTCGGGGATAATAGCGGTTTGGATGCCTTTTATTAGTCCTCGTACTCAAAAACCTCGAACATAATAGCTTGGACAGGGCAGGCATCGGCGGCCTCTCTAATAGTAGCCTCGCTGGCACCATGAGGATCGATGATCACCGCCTTATTTTCCTCGTCCAGGTCAAAAACGTCAGGGGCAATAATCGTGCAAGTGCCCGCCCCAATACAAGTCTCTCGATCTACCCATACTCTCATTTGTCACCTCGACCCAATTTTACTTTAGATACCGCCTCAAAACCCCAGCTTTTCGCCAACTAACATGGTAGTGATCCGTCCCTGAACTCCCTCTCTCTCGTAGATGACGATCTTGCCCACAAAAGTGCCTGGGAAACCAACCTTTTTCATCCGCTGGTCTTCGAGGGGGACGCAGTGCTCCCTCAAACGCCTCATGGCCATCTCAAGGCTGGGTACCAGTTTGTTTATTCCCACTACCCAGATGACCCTTTTGGCCCCATATACATAGCCCCCCTGGCGGCTGCCCGAAGCATCGGCGCCCACCACTTCGCCGGTGGCGGCAATGGCTTGGACGCTCCCCAAGAAGTACTCGGCGGTGGTGGAGGCGCGGCGAAGCCTAGCCTGCTCCTCGGGGTCTTGCTCAGGCAGGATCATATCTTTGTAGTTTCGCCAGGGGTGTTTCCCTTGAATCAAAAGGTCGATGAAGCCGATCTCCTCCAGGGTGGTGGAGGAGCCGGTCATGACCTCGGCCCCGGCCGGGATCATCTCCTGCAGTTTGGCCAAAGCCGACTCTCTATCGAGAACAAAGAGGGGATTGAAGTTTCGTCTCTGTAGGGCAGCCATGGTCTTTTCCACTGTGGCCATATCAGGAAGGGTATTCCAATCTATGGCCGTCTCCGCTGCCTTCTCAATGTAAGTCATGGTCAACCTCCTAACGAAGGTTTTTGCTTTTGGGTTAGGAAAAGAGTTCTTAACCGACTATATGATTATAAATCCGAAACTATAGTTGGGTAATAAACACTTTCAATCTTTTGGTGCAGCTTCGTTTCTCGGCTCTTCAGAATCTGCGCCGTATCTCATATTACCGACCCATTCATCGATATCCCCAGGCTTCTTCAATTGATCCGCGCGGTCGAGAATAGACATGGCAACACTATGAGTTATCGACGCTAACTCCGCAACCTCATCGTCCGAGACATCGGGCCGCCGCCCATGCCGAACACCGGAGCCTTTGCCGTACAGCTTTCGCACCCGTCGGTCAACTCCTTTACGACCGTCGCGTGTGGGCCCCCCTATCATAAAGGCAGCACATTCTGCAATCGCTGCCGTCTGGCCACGAAATGCGATATTGTCGGTGAAATTGTAACCAAGCATCATCTCCAGAGCGGAAGAAACGAGTAACATACGTGTGCCGTTAGAGTGTGGTTTGCAGGCCTCTCCTAAGGTTTCAAGACTACTTACCACAGCTTCAAGTAGCGGTGTTGAGGGGCGTTTTGTGGCTGCCAAGAGGTTCTCTGTTCGCCTCTCATCCACGCAGGAAAGCAGATCTTCCCATACTCTAGCAAAGCAATCTCCCGTACCCGACCAACTCCTAAGTCTAAAGCTGTAGGGCCTGCATGTGCCCAGCTCACGATACGGAACACTTTCGCGTGCGGGATTACGGTCTTTGAGCCTGAATTGAAACACTCGCTGACTCAACATGAATTTAACTCCACAGCCTCGCAGAAGATTCAAGTATCGTTCTATTCTATGTACTGCCCAATGAAGGGCTGTTGTTTCGTCACCAGGTGCTTCGACACGTGCGAATGCCATCGCATTTGTTGTTACTCGAAAAAATGGCTCTTTATAAAGTCTTTGAAAATCGTCTTCGGATATTGGTACTAGCTCAACGTTAAAGAAACTAGGTCCAGACCTTTTGATACTCATATCCTCAACGAGAAATTCCAAACGGCGAGTCTTGCGTCTATTGGCGAGTTCTAGAATAGTATCAGTAAGACTCTGCTCCAACTGAACTCTGTCAACATTCGGCACAGCTAGAGCCAGAGTCATAAGACTCCACCCATCAAAACGGCTAATGTATGTTAATGTGTGCTCTGTATCCGAAAAAGAAAGCTGATCTGGGTTAGCATCTACGATTTGTTGTACTGCCGCCGTAAATAAATCCCTAGCTTCTGGCACTTGGTGCCACCAAACACTCCAAGAAGTCCTTCCTTGCTCCAAATATGGATTTTTAAGAGCAAAGACTTCGGCTGCTTTGATAAGCTGCCGGGCTATGGTGTTGGCCTGTTCCAGCTCCATTGTCTTCCCTAGCTAATCAATGATCCCCTTAGTGCTGGGCACTTGACCCTGGAGGCGCTCATCGAGGCGGGTGGCCCCATCCAGGGCTCGGCCCAGGGCCTTGAACAAGGCCTCTACCTTGTGGTGGTCGTTGCTTCCGGCCAGAAGGCGGGCGTGAAGGTTCAACCTTCCCTCTATAGCTAGAGATTGAAAGAAATGGCTAATAAGGGTGGTGGGCAGATCCCCTACCCTATCGCCAGCAAAGTCGGACTCTATCACCGCGTGCCCCCGGCCGCTTAAGTCCATGGCCACCAGGGCCAAGGCCTCGTCCATGGGGACGATGGCGTGGGCCATACGCACTATACCGCGGCGCTCGCCCAACGCCTGGCCTAAGGCCTGGCCCAAACACAGGGCCACGTCTTCAACCAGGTGGTGCTGATCCGAGGCAGAGTTGCCGCTGGCCTCAAGTGTTATGTCAAGTAGGCCATGGCGAGCTACCTGCTCCAAAAGGTGGTCAAACATCCCCAGTCCGGTAGCGATATTGGCCTCACCCTTGCCGTCCAGGTTTAGCTCCAGGCCGATTTTGGTTTCCCTGGTCTCCCGCTGGACTACGGCTTTTCTTTCACCCATCTTTTTCTCCTAGACGGTTTAAGGCCTCGATCAAGGCATCGGTGTGCTCCGGTTTGCCCACGCTGATGCGAAGGCAGTTTTCCAGGCCAGGGCTGTTGTAGTAGCGTACAAAAACGCCTTCCCGCCTCAGCTTCTGGAGGATAGAGGGGGCCTCGCCCTTTATCACCGGACACAGGATGAAATTGGCCTCTGAGGATAAGGGTTTTAGGATTTTACTAGCTTTCAGGAGCGTCGACAGCCTCTCCCGCTCGGCGAGAATGGCATCAACGGTTGCTTTCAGATAATCGATATCGGCCAGGGATTCCACCACGGCCAACTGGGCGGCGGCGTTGACGTTATAAGGCGGTTTGATTTTGAACAACATCTCAGCGAAGGATTGAGGGAAGATCCCATAACCCACCCTGAGGCCAGCTAATCCGGCCCACTTGCTGAAGGAGCGCAGGACGATGAGGTTTTCGTAACTCGGCACCAAGGGAGCCACCGTAGCCCCGCTGAACTCGTAATAGGCTTCATCCACCACCACCAATATCCCCGCTTCCAAAAGACTTAATACATCTTCTTTAGGGATGCTATTGCCGCTGGGGTTATTAGGGGAGGCCAAAAAGATCATCTTAGTGTCGCCATCTATTGCAGCCTTAACTGCCTTTACGTCCACATCGTATTGAGGGTTTCGAGGCACATTAACGGTTAGTCCTCCACAAAGGTCGACGAAAAAACGGTACATAGGGAAGGTAGGCTCGCAGACGATCACCTTATCGCCGGGGTCAACGCAGATGCGGCAGATGAGGTCGATAAGTTCATCGCTGCCGCTTCCCAAGACTAGGTGCTCGGTTCCTACCCCTACGTAGTCGGACAAGGCCTGGCGGGCAACATATTGGGTGGGGTCAGGATATAGGTGATAGCCGGAGTAGTGGGCCAAAGCCTCTTGCACCCGAGGAGAACAGCCATATGGGTTTTCGTTGCCATCTAGCTTAATTATTTTCTCCACAGGGACTCCGCTGCTCTGGCTCAAGGCCTCCTGAGGGGCCAGAGGCTGGTAACCTATAAAAGAATGGAGTCTGGGCCGTATGCTTTTCACCACAAGTAGTCTCCTTTAGCTTCTCTGGGGAGATGAGGAACTAAGCCGCATCTCCAGGGCTTTAGCGTGGGCGGTGAGGCCTTCAGCTCGGGCCAAGATGGCTGCTGCCGGCCCCACTGTATTAAGAGTGGCCTCGTTTAAAGCTATTACGCTCGTCGTTTTAAGAAAGTCACCTACGTGTAGGGTAGAGCGGAAACGAGCGGTTCCCCCGGTGGGCATAACGTGGCTAGGTCCAGCCACGTAGTCGCCCAGAGCCTCAGGTGAGTTTTCTCCGATGAAAATGCCGCCAGCATTTTTCACTTTCCGGCTTTGGCTCCAGGCATCCTCTACCATTAGGCAAAGGTGTTCTGGAGCGTAGAAATTGACCAAGTCTATGGCCTCGTCCAGATCGCTGACAACGATAATGCCTCCCCGGTTTTCTAAAGATGAGGCTGCGATATCGCGGCGATTCAACATTGCCAATTGCCGTTCTACCGCTTCGTTGACTCTCTGGGCCAAGGCAAGGGAGGGAGTGACGAGGATAGCCGAGGCCATGGCATCGTGTTCGGCTTGAGCCAGTAGGTCAGCTGCGCAAAGGCTGGGATTAGCGCTATCATCGGCCACGATCATAGTCTCGGTGGGGCCCATGAGTCCCTCGATATCCACGGTACCGTAGAC
>JACQTR010000042.1 GCA_016210705.1 Chloroflexota bacterium
CATACTAGTACCGCTGCTGAACTCTATACCCATCTTAAGGCCAGGGGGAATGGCCAGAGATATGAGGCCGGGGATTATGATAAGAGCCGAGAGGAGAAAGTACCAGTAGCGCTTGCCTATAACATCCAACACCTAGATCACTCCTCCCTCATCGCTCCACTGCAAACAACCACCATCTTCGCCCTGCCGAGGTAGCCAAAACTAGCCGCAGGAAGGTCCGAGTGACCATTAAGGCACTGAACATACTTACGGCCACGCCAATGCCCAGGGTCAAGGCAAAACCCATGACCAGGCTGGCACCAAATTGACGCCCAAACCAATATAAGATAGCGCAGGTAATAAAGGTAGAAACATTGCTGTCTCGGATGGCTGTCCATGCCCGGCTGAAACCTGCCTCGATAGATGCTCGCAAGGTCTTGCCCCTTCTCGCCTCCTCCTTCATCCTTTCGAAGATAAGAATGTTGGCATCCACAGCCATGCCTATAGAGAGGATAAAGGCAGCGATCCCAGCTAGGGTCAGGGTGACCGGGATCAATTTGAAGATGGATAATACCAAAGCGGTATAGACAAGCAAGGCGCAGCTAGCCAAAAAGCCAGGAAGACGATAGTAGAGGACCATAAACAGGAAGACTATGCCCAAGCCAATCTCTCCCGCCAATAGGCTTTTCCTCAAGGAGTCAGCGCCCAAAGTGGCGTCCACGTCCTCCTGCTGGACGATGGAGACGGGCACCGGTAGGGCTCCAGCGTTCAATTGAATGGCCAAGAGTCGAGCCTCTTCGAGGCCGATGTTTTCGATAACCCCCTGGTTCTCGATAACGGATTTGACGGTAGGCGCAGTAAGAAGCTGGTTATCCAAAAAGATCCCAAGGGGCTTGCCCACGTTCCGCTCCGTAACCTGCTTGAAGAGCTTAGCCCCCTCGCTGTTGAACTCAAAGGCCAGTCTCGGCTGGCCAGTTTGGGGATCAAATACCACATGGGCATTAGGACGAAAATAGCGGCCGGTCAGCTCTTTTTCCTGCCCATCGCTGCCGATAGCCTTGGCCACCACCCAATCCGCGGAGCCATCCTCTTTTACCACCATCTCCCTAAAGTCAAGCTGGGCCGTTTCTCCCACCAAACGCACCGCCTCTTTCACATCCTTGACCCCTGGTAACTGGATGGAGATGCGGTTGGCACCCTGGCGCTGGATGACGGGCTCGGTTACGCCATAGGTGTTGATGCGCCGCTCTATGACGCGTTTCACCCCCTCCACCGCCCCCTTAGCCTCATCGGGGGTCAGTTTGGAAAGGTCAGCCTCCAAAACTATGTGGGTTCCCCCCTTTAGATCCAAGCCCAAGCGCATTCCCTGCCTTCCAAATCGGGTGCTCTGGGGGGGCAAGAGTACCCACAGCGCAAAAGCAGTCAGCAAGATTATGCCCAACAATACCCTAGTGTTCCAGCTCACGAGGCCCTCATACTCTCCTCAAGCCCTGCTAACTTCTCTTTTGCCAAAGCCAGGGCCTCCTCTTTGGTAGCCACCTCTCCCGATGCCTGTGCCTCCCGCACTGCCTCTAAAAGCTCGCCAACTATGGGGCCAGGGCTTAATCCGAATTTAGCCATAAGGTCGTGCCCACTCACCAACTTTGGGGGAGACACCAGGCTCTTTTCTTCCCAATAGCTATTGAGGACAAAGGCCACAGTCTCTACGTGTAGACGCCAGGCCTCAAAGTCCAAACGAGGCCCCCGGGTGGCTAGGTGATCGGCCAGATTGAGGAAAAGGATATCGATGCCCACCTCCTCCGTATCCCTAAAATAGCGGTAAATAGCTCGCCGGGTGGGCAAATCCCCATCAGACCACTGGCCAGGACGAAGGTGATGGTAGATCATCTTTTCTACCATGGCTACCTCGCGGTTGCTAAACTTCAGCCTCTCTAAAACCGACCTAGCGATGACAGCCCCCTCTTTGGCGTGGCCCAGAAACCGCATGCGCCCTCCGACCTCTATGGTTTTAGTCTGAGGCTTGGCAACATCATGGAGGAGAGCCGCCACTTTAAGAAGGAAACGACGGTCACGACCACCGCTCACCTTTTCTTGAAAGTGATCGGCCACAGCCGAGGACCAAATGACCAGATCCACCACTTCTTTTTTGATCCATTCAGGGAGTAAATTCCCCTCGTGGAGAAGGGCTTCCACGGCGGCCACGGCCTCCAGAGAGTGATTAAAGACATCCCAAAAGTGCTCCTTGGGTTGGGCTACTCCCCGGGTCAAGGCTAGCTCCGGCAAGATAACCCCCAAAATGCCCCATTGGTCTAAGTAACGTAGGAAGGGATAAGCGCCTGAGATGGCCAAAATTCGGCACAGCTCGTCCCGCACCCGCTCTGGCGAAGCTTGGGCGATGAGATGGTGATCACGACGGATGAGGGCTTGGGTTTCTTCCTCTAACGCAAAACCTAGCTCCGCGGCCAGGCGAACGGCCCGCAGCAAGCGCAAGGGATCATGGTGGAAAACATCGTCCCTTACAACCTTAACCAGGCCCCACTTCAGATCCTGTTGACCGCTACAGGGATCAATAACCTCCCCCCCTTCGCTATCAAGGGCCAAGGCCATGGCGTTCACGGTGAAATCGCGGCGCAACAGGTCGGCCTCAATGTTCTCACCTAAAGAAGTAAAATCTAGGTGTCGCCCATCGGGCAATACCACCCTAGCCATAGCGTGAACCTCATTCAAAGGTACGTAACTGGCTTCTAATACCTGCGCCACCTCCCAAGCCACCGCCATGGCATCACCCCCAACGGCAAGATCAATGTCGCCGTTATTCCGGCCCAAAAGGTAGTCCCGGACCCACCCCCCCACCACATAGGCAGGAATCTGACGCTGGGTCAAAAATCGCCTCAATTTTGCCGCCCAGGGATAAGCCAAAAGGCTCACTCTTTACTCTCTCCGGATGGCTCTAGCTCAATTTTATGAAGCTTATCCAAACTCTCCACGTGATCGAAATAGAGGATGCCGTTAAGATGGTCTATCTCGTGTTCTAAAGCTTCGGCCAACAAATCAGTGGCCTTGATACGTAGGGGTCGGCCATGGCGGTCGCGCGCTTTGACTGTAACTGAAACCGAGCGTTTCAGCTCACCACGATAGCCGGGGAGACAAAGACAACCCTCTTCCACTAGGCGCTCCCCCGACCTTCTCACCATCTCGGGGTTTATTATTGCCAAAACATCTTCCTCGGGCAGCTCGATGACAATGACCCGCAATAGTACCCCCACTTGGGGAGCCGCCAACCCCACCCCTGAGGCCGCCCTCATAGTGTCCACCATATCGTCGATGAGTTTTTGCACAGAACTATCGATGTGGCTAACCCTCTTCGCCCGCTGACGCACGCGAGGGTCATCTGCTGGAAGAATGGCCAGTATCGCCAACCTTAACCCTTCCTTGGCATAAAATAGTGGGGCATATAACCCCATTTAAATTATAGAGGCTAAGACATAGGCTGTCAAAGCAAATTAAGCGGGTGAGCATCAATGGTCCAGCCTTTAGGCAAAGGAACGTCTGAAAGAATGTCGAGGGAACCTGGACCTCGAATGATGATCTGCCAGCGAAAACGGCCTCGCAACCTGCGGTTATAAGCGGGGGCCAGACCAATGAGATCAGTATGGCCCCAACCCTCAGAGTCAAGCTCCTCTTTAAGCCGATGGTACATCCTTTCCGCCTCCTGTTGGCAGGCCTGAGCATTGAGGTGCGTATATACCAGGCGCGCTAATGGGCTAAAAGGCGGATAGTTGTAATTGCGACGAAAGGCTATCTCCCGCTGGTAAAAAGCGTTGTAATCGTGGTTAGCGGCGGCAGCAATGGCGTAATGATCGGGATTATAGCTCTGAATGATTACCTTACCCTCCAAAGCGCCTCGGCCAGCCCTACCGGCCACTTGGGTTAAAAGCTGGAAGGTACGCTCCCCAGCTCGGAAATCGGGGATATGTAGCCCGGTATCGGCGTTAACCACACCCACCACTGTCACTAGGGGTAAGTCCAGCCCCTTAGCCACCATCTGGGTGCCGATAAGGACATCGGCCTGGTGGGAGGCAAAGGTATCTAATATCTTTTCGTGAGCACCCCTCACCTTGGTAACATCCCGATCCCAGCGCAGTAGGCTAGACTGAGGAAAGGCTCGTCTAACCTCGTCCTCCACACTTTGGGTGCCCAAGCCCAGATACTTGATCCGTCGGCTCCAGCACCAAGGGCAAACATGGGGAACGCTCTCTCGATAGCGACACTGGTGACAGAGGAGAAGGTTTTCTGAGGCGTGATATGTCAAAGCAACATCACAGCGGCGGCACCGCAATACGAAGCCACAATCACGACATTGAATATAAGTGGCCGTTCCCCGGCGATTTATAAAAAGAATGACCTGCTCCCCTCTCTCCAAAGCAGCAGTCATAGCCGCCATCAACTCTCGACTAAAAATGCTCCGGTTTCCCGCTTTAAGCTCCTGACGCATATCTACAATTTGTCCCTGGGGAAGGGAAATACCCTGCCCTTTAGCCTCGCCACTAACCCTATTCGGGAGCTCTAGCAAGCGATAGTTGCTCTGCTGACCCCGATAGTAGCTCTCCACATCGGGAGTGGCGCTACCCAATATGACCACAGCCCCCGTAAGCTCCGCTAACTTGATAGCCACCTCCCTAGCATGATAACGAGGCTCTTGATCTTGTTGTTTGTAAGTCCACTCATGTTCTTCGTCGATGACGATGAGTCCCAATTCGGGCTGGGGAGCAAAGATGGCGCTCCGAGAGCCGATGACTACCGAGGTAGCTCCTTCCCAGATTCGCCACCACTGGTCAAATTGCTCTCCCAAGGATAGTTGGCTATGAAGAACGGCCACCCCCGAAAAACGTCCAGCAAAGCGCTGAATGGTTTGAGGGGTCAAAGCGATCTCCGGTACTAGGACGATGCCTCGTCGGCCCAAAGCCAGGGCTCGCTCCAAGGCCCGAAGGTAGATCTCCGTTTTGCCGCTGCCAGTAACGCCGTGAAGGAGAAAAACCGAGGAGTGAGGCCTTTCCTTTTTTTCCCCAATTAGCGCTTTTTCTATCTCTCTCCAAACCCGCTCTTGATCTGGCGTCAAAATGGGCGGTGGAAAGGAAGGAAAGGAGCGGTAAGCTAGGGGGTCACGAGCTACCCTAAGTTCGTCCTGGGAGACAAACCCCCGTCTTACAAGAGCGGTCACCGCTTGTCGGGAAGCCCCCTCCTTTAAAGCCTCGGCTAGAGTAATGGGACGGGGATTGGACGCCATATATTTTAAGAGGGCGGCTTGCCGCAGGGCACTACCGCGAAGCTCCTCGGCTAGGTGCCGAGCCTCCTCTGGTGCCACCGTCAAACTAAGATAGCTCACGGTCTTGGGTTGTACCTTGACCCTATCCAGTCCCCAACTTTTGACCACCAACCCTTTCCGCACCAATTGCCCTACCAAAGCCTCTGCCATTTTACTCCCCCAGATTTTGGCTACCGTACTCAGCTCCACCTTCCCCTTGTGGCCTAACAGGGCCAATAGTTCCCGCTGCTGAGGGGTTAGAAGCGAATCGGCCCCTGATGGGGGCCTGGCGCTGAGCTGGATATTGGTGAGGACTCGACGTTGGAAGCCGGGGGGTAACATCAGGGCCACGGCCTCGAAGAGGGGAGAAAAATAATACTGGCTTATCCATTGAGCCAATTGAAGGCGATCTGGAGACAACAGTGGCCGAGTATCTATGACTTCGGCCACATCCCGAGTATCTAGAAGGGATGGGTAGTTAGTCAAATCCATAACTACCCCTTGAACACGCCTCGGCCCAAAGGGCACCCACACCGCTTGCCCCACCTCTAGTGACAGATCAGAAGGTACGGAGTAGGTAAAGGTCTTTCTCTGCGCAGCTGCGTTAACCGCCACCTCAGCGTATTCCATAATAGTCGCCTATTAAAGTTAATGACCTCTTGGAGGTCATTAACTAATCCTAAGTGAGTCTAAGCCTTACCTTTCTTCAGCCACTCCTTCGCCCTCAGGTCTGGCCCTAGCCCTAACCTTTTCCTTAATACGAGCCGCCCGACCAGTAAGCCCCCGCAGATAATAAAGCTTGGCTCGGCGTACCCGACCCTGGCGCAGAACCTCCAGCCTTTCCAAATTTGGCGAAGCGAAAAAGAAGGTTCGCTCAACTCCCACGCCGTAGGATATCCGCCTAACGGTAAAATTGCCCCCCGCGATCCCCCCTCGCACTCGGATAACTACCCCTTCAAAGATCTGAGTTCGCTCTCGATCGGCCTCCTTCACCTTGACACTTACCCTAACAGTATCCCCTGGGTTAGGGGAAGTTACATTAGGGTTAGGGTTGATCTCTACTATAGCCCTAAGATCCATTTTTATCCACCTCTCTCAACTTGGTAACGCTCCTTTCAAATTTGGGACTCCCTGGTTTGTGCCACTAAACGACTTTCCGCCGCCGAAAGTTGGGCCTTTTCCAGAAGGTCGGGGCGTCTCTTTAAGGTACGAAGGATAGCCTGCTGGCGTCGCCATCGGGCGATCTCACCATGGTTTCCCGAAAGAAGCACCGATGGAACCACCCAATCCCTAAAGACGGCGGGGCGGGTATATTGAGGATATTCTAACAGACCCGCCATATGAGAATCTTCCCAAGCCGATGTCGCCGAACCCAAGGCTCCGGGAACCAACCTAACTAAAGCATCCACCACCACCATGGCCGGTAACTCCCCGCCAGAAAGGACGTAATCCCCAATGCTGATTTCATCGTTTACTAAGTGTTCCCCCACCCTCTCATCCACCCCTTCATAGTGGCCACAGAGCAGGACGATGTGATTATGGTGGGACAACTTCTGGGCTAGGGCTTGATTGAACAGCCGACCCTGGGGGCTGAGGAGAATAATGAAAGGCGAAGTCCCTGGGGCCTCAGCCAAAACCGCCTCCACCGCCCGAAAGATGGGGTCGGGTTTCATCACCATGCCACCACCACCCCCATAAGGGTAATCATCCACTGTGTGGTGCTTATCAGTGGTGTAATCCCGGATATCGTGAATCTTAATGGTAACCAGTCCTCGGTCTGCGGCTCGTCGGACAATACTTTCAGCAAAGGGGCCATTAAACATGCCGGGGAAAAGGGTCAGAATGTCGATACGCATTATTCTACCTTCGATGCCGAGCTGTGATCGGTAGTTCTACCCTTAAGAATGTCCGCCGCATGGGTAAGAACGGGCAAAATAGCCTCCAACCCCTCGGCAACTCCTTTGGGACTGCCAGGAAGGTTAACAATCAAGCACTGACCTCGTATACCGGCCACGCCACGGCTTAGCATGGCGTAGGGAGTTTGCTTCAACCCTTCTGCCCGCATAACCTCAGCCAGCCCAGGCACTACCCTATCTACTACCGCCAAGGTGGCTTCTGGGGTGACATCCCGAGGCCCTAAACCCGTGCCTCCTGTAGTAATTATAACGTCCACGTCTCCTCTATCCGCCCACTCCTTCAGTTTGGCGCTAATGATGGGGCCTTCATCGGGTACGATGCCATATTCTACCACTTGAGCCTCGAGGCGGGACACCATCTGCCGAATTACATCGCCGCTGGCATCTATCCGCTCCCCCCGAAAACCCATATCGCTGATGGTGAGGATAGCCACAGTAAACACCGCCTAACTCCACAAGGCTTCTAGAGCCTTCTGGGCCACCTCTTTTTCATCCCAGGGTATGTCCTCGCTGCCGATGAGAAGGCTACTCTCGTGGCCCATCCCCGCCAACAACACCACATCTCCATCACCAGCTAAGCTTAAAGCATGGGCAATAGCTTGACGCCGATCGATTATTTTTTCGTAATCCCGACCCACCACCTTTCCCTCCGCCCTCAGACCAGCCTCGATTTCGGTGATAATGTCCGCAGGGTCCTCGCTGCGAGGGTCGTCAGTGGTGAGGACAGAGTAGTCGGCCAGTTCGCCTGCCACCTGTCCCATACCCCAACGCCGCCCCCGATCCCGCTCCCCAGCACAACCAAAAACGACCATGAGACGCCTTTGGGTTTGAGGGCGAAGAGCTACCAATGCTTGGCGCAAGGCGTCGGGACTATGGGCAAAGTCCACGATAACTGGGAAGGATTGCCCTACGTCCACCCTCTCCATACGGCCGGGGATGCAACTCACCGCCTCCAGGGCATTTTTGATCGCGACTAAATCCACCCCCTGAGAATAAGCCACGGCGGCGGCGGCCAAAGCATTGCTGATATTAAAATCCCCCGCCAGCTTCCAACATACTGTGATCTCTTCTTCAGCGGTGGCGATGGTAAACCGAGTCTCCACGCCTTGGCGTTGGATATCCTTAGCCATTACGGTCGCTGGGCCACCCAGACTAAAGCTTATCACTTCCACTGGACAGAGGGCCTTTAGCTCTTCAAAATACCTGTCATTGGCGTTTATGACGCCAACCTTCTTTATTCCTTTGGAAAAGGTATCCCCCAATAGGAGAAAGAGCTTAGATTTGTCTCTAAAATATTGCTCAATGCTCTGATGAAAATCTAGATGATCATGGGTAAGGTTAGTAAACACCGCCACATCGTACTCACAGCCTGCCACTCGATCCAAGGCCAGGGCATGGGAAGAGGTCTCAATTATAGCATAATCGAGGCCTGCCTCCACCATCTCCGCCAACAACCTTTGTATGTCCAGAGATTCAGGGGTGGTATGGTGAGTATCGTTGGCCCAAGTCCGTTCCCCTACCTTAAAACCCACTGTACTGATGAGGCCCGTGCTGTAGCCCGCTTTCTGCAAAATGGCACTTATAAGATGGACGGTGGTGGTCTTGCCGTTTGTGCCAGTGACCCCAATGACCTTTAGCCTTCGGGCGGGATGATGATAAAAAGCCGCCGCCAACCACGCCAAGGCCAATCGCGATCGAGGAACTGCAACCACTGGAACTGAAAAGGTAGACGGCATCGGGTTTCTCTCCAGCCAAGCCTTCTCGATCACCAAGGCTGCGGCCCCTCGAGCCAAGGCGTCGGGGATAAAGTCATGGCCGTCCACCCGAAATCCAGGTATAGCCACGAAGAGATGCTCTGGTATTACCCGACGTGAGTCGTAGCTTATACCCGTTATCTCCACATCGCTAAAGCCCAATGGCTCTAGCCCTCCTTGATCTTTCAAAAGGATAGATAGTTTCATGATTTTGTTGCTTCGAAGTGGATGATACAGATTGTATCTTGACCTGTCAAGAAAAGAGGGCAGTACCTAGGCACCACCCTCTTTAGACCCCAGTGGACCTATAAGCCGAGTTCTGTACCCTAGGCCAGTTACCCAGCCCAAAGCGGTGACCATCTATCTAGGATGGCGGTTGCCCGCCACCTCCAGCGACCAACCCAAGGGTAGGCCAGGCACCTATAGCCCTTCTATTTGGTCTTGCTCCGGATGGGGTTTGCCCAGCCGGTGGGTCACCCCACCGCTGGTGAGCTCTTGCCTCACCATTTCACCCTTACCGGCAGGCTAGACCCAACTAAATCTTAGCTGGCCAAGCCAACGCTGGCGGTATGTTTCTGTGGCACTTTCCGTAGGGTCGCCCCTCCTGGGGGTTACCCAGCATCCCGCCTGGTGGAGCTCGGACTTTCCTCGGGCCTTTCGCGGGCCCGCGGCCACCCGGCCCACTGAGGTCCACCCTCAGTTTATATTGCCTAACTCCTACCCGTCAATGGCCCCGAATAGCCTCGTCGGCAAGACGGTGGGCGCCTACGTTCTGCCCACGGGGAAGATAAATGATGTCGAAGCTAGCAAATCGCCTAGATAAGGCATTCACTCTTTCCCATAAGGGGCGAAGCTTGTGGCTCCTCACCAGATATTCCCCCCTCACCTGCTTTACTACCAGCTCGGAGTCCATCCCTACCTCCACCTCATCGAACCCCAGCCGAGCCGCTTCTTCCAAACCCGCGATGAGTGCCAAATATTCGGCCTCGTTATTAGTTACCCAGCCTACGGCCTTAGCTATCTGGCTAATCACCGTCCCCGATTCCTCAACCCACACCCCTATCGCCCCCGGGCCAGGATTGCCCCGTGA
>JACQTR010000043.1 GCA_016210705.1 Chloroflexota bacterium
CATAGGGTATCCCAAGCTTGAGAAGGGCATCGGCAAAACCCATCACCCCCAAGCCAACCTTCCGGTTTCCGTACCTTGTTATTTGTTCAGTAGCCGGAATGGGAAAGAGATTTGCCTCAATAACATTATCCAGGAAGCGCAGGCCCAGATGAACCACGTATTTCAATCTCTCCCAATTGACCCGGCTATCGGCGACCATTCTGGCTAGGTTGATGGACGCCAGATTGCAACTCTCGTAGGGAAGAAGCGGCAGCTCTCCGCAAGGGTTGGTCGCTTCCAAGCGACCAACCTGAGGCGTAGGATTATGCCGCTCGATTTCGTCCAGGAAGATCATACCTGGATCGCCGCTTGTCCACGCGTTATGGACTATTATATTGAAGAGGTCGTCAGCTTTGATGATACGCTCTTCTTTCCTCGTCCTAGGATTGATCAGCGGCCAGGTCTCTCTTCGAGATACCGCCTCCATGAACTCATCGGTAGCGCCCACTGAAATATTGAAATTCGAAAGGACGGCTTCTTTGCTTTTAGCCACGGCAAACTCGACAATATCGGGGTGGTTGGCATTGAGGATGCCCATGTTGGCTCCACGCCGCTTGCCTCCCTGCTTCATGACCCCGGTTGCCGCGTCGAATATTTCCATAAAGGAGACTGGGCCCGAGGCCACCCCCTTGGTCGAGCGAACCATGTCGCCCTTGGGTCTTAGATGACTGAAGGTGAAGCCGGTGCCTCCACCTGTCTGGTGAATCAAGGCCATGTTCTTCAGTGAATCGAAGATGTCAACTATGGAATCCTCCACCGGAAGAACGAAACAGGCCGACAGTTGCCCGAGAGGAGCGCCGGCATTCATGAGCGTGGGCGTATTGGGCATGAACTCAAGGCTGCTCATAATCTCGTAGAACGCCTGTCCCAGCCCTTTCGTGTCGGCCATTGGATTAAATCCGCTTTCTACGGAGGCAATAGCTTTCGCTACCCTTTGGAATAGCTCAGTTGGCGTTTCAATGACCTTGCCCTCTTCATCACGCAGAAAGTAGCGGCGCTCAAGCACTTTGAGGGCATTCACGCCTAACTTGAGGTCATCATGTACACCAATCACTCCTTTAATCCGGCGGACATCGGCCCGCTGCTGCCGGTACAGTATGAAGGCCTTGGCCGCTACCGGCTGGCCCTGATTCATTAATACTTGTTCAACTATGTCCTGTACGTCTTCGACACTGGGCAGCCTTTGGGTGAACCTTTCCTCGACAATAGCCACTACCAGCCGGGATAAGTCGGCAGCTACTTCCCCATCCGCCGTACTAGTCGCTACCAACGCCCTTTCGATGGCCAGCTCGATCTTGGATGGCTCGAAAGGTGCTATCGACCCGTCTCGTTTACGGATATGTGAAATCCTGATGCCGCTCATTGCTGCCTCTGAGCCAAGATTTTGGGCTTTAACGCGGCTTAGCCCCCCCCAAATCCCTTCGAAAGTGTTGCGATATTTAAGTAAGTTGCGGCAAAGAGCTCGGACCAAACCTACTTATGGTGCAGGAATATTGGAACTCTTGCGCCTAAGAATTGGTCGAGGGCCCTTAAGGCTCCCGCTTAAGCCTCCCGCATGAACACACCTGTCAACTTTGATCAGGATGGGAATGATCGTGAATGTGTGCTTCGTGTTCGTGTTCTCTTTCTGGATTCTCGTGCGGCAAATGGGAATGCTCAACAGGCGGGTGATTGTGATCATGACGATGGACTGACACTAGATGTTCTATTTCTCCCTCAGCTCCGCCCCGGGCATGGTGGCAAATGTGAATATGCTCGTGGTTGTGTACTAGGCCTTGATGAGAATGGGATCGGAATTCAGAAACTGCCATGATGATTGCTCCTTTCGGTTCGCGCCGCTAGAGTCCTGGCCACACACTCATTGGCCTCAGTGAAAACCTCGTGGGCAGCCTAGCGCAAAGGGACCGCCCGGCCTACAAGCTATCGAGAAACTTTGTCCTTACTATATAGCGCGCATTGTGAAGGGATTATGAAATCACTAGTTAGAAATATGAAAAAATCGTGAAAATTGGCTTAGCAAAGAGCGGTTTATTGGTTTTATTATTCCATCTGTAGTCAACGCCTTCGGTGTTTTGCAACCAGCTTCGTTGACAGGGTAAAGGGCCAGTAGTAGGATAGCGTTCATAGAAATGCCTCCAAAGAACAGCTTGTGCTGGCCAAAGTCCTGACCTGCGCCATAGTGGGGCTGGAGGGAGCCATTGTGGAGGTGGAGGTAGATATATCCCCTGGACTGCCCGCTTTCACCATCGTTGGCCTCCCCGACGCCGCTGTTCAAGAGGCCAAGGAAAGGGTCAGGGCCGCCATTCGCAATTCCGGTTACCTTTTCCCCATGAAGCGTATCACCGTAAACCTGGCTCCTGCTGATCTAAAGAAGGCAGGGCCAGCCTACGACCTGCCCATAGCTTTAGCCATCCTCCTCAGCTCAGAACAAGTGGCTGCCGAGGTCGAAACTGACCTCTTCCTAGGGGAACTATCTCTGGATGGCAGCCTGCGCCACACTCAGGGCATCCTGGCCATGGTGGCCTTGGCTAATAAAGAGCAGGGAATAACCACCGTATTTGTCCCGGCTATGGACGCTGGGGAGGCATCCTTGATAGACGAGATCGAGGTTATCCCCGTAGAATCCCTAGCCCAATTAGTAGCCCACCTTAGCGGTCAAGCCCATATTTCCCCTTACATTTACATGGGGGCGAAAACGGATGCCATTACCCCTAGGCTCGGCACCGATATGAGCCACGTCAAGGGACAAGAGCACGTCAAGCGGGCGCTGGAGGTAGCAGCAGCCGGCGGCCATAATCTCCTCATGATTGGGCCTCCTGGAAGCGGCAAGACCCTCCTAGCTCGTTCTCTACCCTCCATCATGCCCACCATGACATCCCAAGAGGCTCTAGAGGTTACTAAGATATATAGTGTTTGTGGCCTTCTCCCCTCCGAAACTCCTCTCATCACCCAGCGCCCCTTCCGCTCGCCTCATTACACCATTTCCCACGCCGGCCTAGTAGGCGGTGGGCGTTGGCCTCGCCCTGGGGAGATAACTCTCAGCCATCGCGGCGTCCTCTTCTTGGACGAACTTCCCGAATTTGGCGCCGCTGGGTTGGATGTTCTCCGCCAGCCATTGGAAGATAGAACGATAACAGTCAGTCGAGCCCAAGGGAGCTTAACCTTTCCCGCCAACTTCATGCTGGTGGCAGCTATGAACCCCTGTCCTTGTGGCTTTTATGGGGATCCCACCAAAGAATGTACCTGTACCCCTACCCTGGTAAGCCGTTATCAAAAACGCATCAATGGGCCCCTCCTGGACCGTATAGATATGTTTGTTGAGGTGCCCAGAGTTGACTACGAGAAACTGGCCGATAACCGGCTAGGGGAAAACTCAGAGGCCATTCGAACTCGGGTGGAAACCGCACGGGAGCGTCAAAGGGCGCGCTTCCAGGACGTTGGCCTCTTCTGCAACGCCGACATGACCCCGGTGGAGATACGTCGGTTCTGTGGAATTGAGCCTGAGGCGCAAGGCTTGCTCCAAACAGCTATGAACCGATTCTCTTTATCGGCCCGGGCCTTTCACCGCATACTAAAGCTTTCCCGCACTATCGCCGACCTGGCTGCAGCATCATCCATCGGCTCCGCCCATGTTGCCGAAGCCTTACAATATCGGTCGCGAAGCCTGGCCTGAACATATGAAGATGAATCAGCAACTTCACCAGGTCAAGCGCTGGATCATCGGGGTAGATCTGGCCAGCAGCGAAAAAAAATACAACCGGCCTGGCCCTTTTGACCCCCGATTTGGAGTTACAGACCACCATAGTGAATAGAGACGATGAGTTGCAGCGATTCATCCTAGAATGGCCCCAAGCCTTAGTGGCTATCGATGCCCCTTTGAACTGGCCGCGTGAGGGCTATAACCGGCAAGTAGAGTACCAACTCAGGCGTGCCGGCATCCCTGTTTTTCCTGCGCGCTTCATTGAGAAGCTTACCCAAAGGGGCATAGCCCTAAGTCAATCTCTGAAAGCCCAAGATTATGAGGTTATTGAAGTCTACCCTGGAGGAGCTCAAGACGTTTTGGGAATACCCCGTAAGAAGGAGAGCCCGGAGCTTCTTGGAAAAGGCCTTATGGCCCTTGGTCTCCACGGCATCCTCACTAAAGAGAAAATCACCGGCCATGAGCTGGATGCCATCACTTGCGCCTTGGTGGGTAAGTTCTATTTAGGGGGCGACTTCGCCCCCTATCGGCGACCCCAATGAAGGCATTTTAATTATGCCTCGATGGGACTGGGCCCAGATCATGGCCGCCCGTCGCCTCATCCAAAGGAGGTAAAAGGCTTGATGAAGGTAACACCAATACTAGCCATATCTTTCCCCTGGGACAGAGTAGTGAGTCAAGGACTGAGGATAGCTCTGATAATAGGCTTGGCCTTCATCTCATATCTAATCATTCACCGTGCTGTACCTAAGCTAATAAGAACTGCCCTATTCCGAGGGCAAGGAGAACGCCTTGAAGAGGAGGTCGCCAAAAGAGCTGATACCTTGTCCCACGTCCTGGTCAGAACTGGGGCAGTAGCAATAATCATTATGATTGTCTTTATGGTTTTGGCCGAGTTGGGTATTAACATCACCCCCATCCTGGCCGGCGCAGGCATCGCTGGAATAGCTTTGGGACTCGGTGCTCAAAGCCTAGTCAAAGACATCATAACCGGCTTCTTCATAATCATCGAAAACCAATACGGGAAAGGCGACGTGGTGCGGGTCGCCGGTATAGCAGGCCTGGTGGAAGATATAAATTTAAGACGCACTGTCCTTCGGGACCTGGATGGAATAGTACATAGTATTCCCAATGGTGAGATCACCACCAGCAGCAACTTCACTCGGGATTGGTCTCGGGTGAATCTAAATATTCCTATAGCCTACAAAGAGGACATTGACCACGTCATTCAAGTCCTTAACCGAGTGGGCGAGGAACTAGCTAAGGACGAGGTCTTTGGCCTTCTAATCACTGAGCCGCCTCAAGTATTAAGGGTGGATAACTTTGCCGAGTCCTCCATAGAAATAAAAATGCTGGGGACTACCAAGCCTATAAGGCAGTGGGACGTTATGGGAGAACTAAGGAAGAGAATAAAGAAGGCTTTCGATGAAGAGGGGATCGAGATCCCATATCCTCACCGCGTGGTCATCGACCGCAGTCAGTAACCTAAGGCTCCAAAGGAGGAAAGAACCATGGCCACCAACTACCTTAATAAAGAAATCCACCAAGTGATACCCTTAGAGGAAAGACTCCTGGACAAGATACGTCGACGGGAGCATGTCGCCCAGAATACACATCGCTTACATATAGAAAGCCTAACCTTGGGCCAGAGGCTAGCTGATGGTTTAGCTAGAGTCGCTGGCAGTTGGACATTTATCCTATCATTTCTTGGTTTTCTGGGCCTTTGGATAATTATCAATAGCGCGTTACTGATATTTAAACATTTTGACCCATATCCCTTCATCCTCCTCAATCTCGTCCTCTCCTGCCTCGCTGCCCTCCAGGCTCCGGTCATTATGATGAGCCAAAACCGCCAAGAGGCCAGAGACCGACTGCGTTCCGAAAACGACTACGCCGTGAACCTGAAAGCCGAAGCGGAGATCGAGCAATTACACCAAAAGCTAGATATTCTCAGAGAGCAACAATGGGCAGAGTTGGTGATCCTACAAAATAAACAGATCGAATACTTGGAAAGGTTATTACAAGCGAGGGGCAGCCGAAGTGCAGTTCCGAGAAAGAGCTAGAGTTGCCTTATCTATTAGGCCATCTCCCCGCAGTTGAGGAACTTCTACAACAGCCTCCCTTCGGGCTAATCACCGATTTCGATGGCACCATCGCCGAGATAACCCCTGCGCCAGATGAGGCCCATATCACGCCCCTTTGCCAACAATCCCTGGCTCTTCTGGCTCAACGTCTCTCTCTGGTAGCCGTTGTATCAGGGCGACCTGCCGCCCAAGTAAGGGATCTAGTGGGAGTTGAAACCCTGGTTTATGTGGGCCTCCATGGTCTGGAGCTATGGAGCCAGGGGAAAGTAGAGCGCTCCCCCGGGGCTGAAACCTACACCCATCTGATCAAAGCAGCTCATAAGGAGCTAGAAAATCTCTTATCCATTCCTGGCATACTCTTCGAAGATAAGCGTTTAACTCTCTCTCTCCACTACCGCCGCTGTCCCGATCCCAAAGGTGCAAGAAAATCCATCCTCGACGCCTTAGGCCGCTCCACCTCGGCTCGTCAACTTCAAATGAGGGAAGGACGCCAAGTCGTAGAACTTCTCCCACCCCTTCCCGTTAATAAAGGTACGGCACTCTCTTCATTAGTTGGTAAATATAGTCTGAGGTCGGCCCTTTACCTGGGAGACGACCTAACCGATGCGGAGGCCTTCGCCACTCTCCATCGCCTCCCCAATCCCTTGCGCCAGGGTATAGCTGTGGCTATAGTTGGAGATGAGACCCCCCCAGTAGTCAAAGAGGTGGCAGATTATACCCTCAATGGTGTAGTAGATGTGGAGCGGTTTTTGAATTGGCTGACCCAAAAGGCAGGCTAGGCCAGAGTTAGCAAATCTTGAAACTGGCGGCACAACCACGCCGTTATATCCTCGGCTTCAATAAATTTGCGTAGAGCATCCGCCCGTTGACGCCTTTCCTCTCGGGACATGGTAAGAGCTTTGTATAAGGCTTCCGTGGTTCCCTCCACATCGCCTGGAGATACAGAAAGAGCGTACTCCCCCAGTTGCTCATGGGCACCCACCGCCTCCGACAAGACCAATATACCATCGCGACTATTAACAGTGGGCCCTTCTTTGGCCACCAAATTCATGCCATCGATGACGGCGTTCACCAAAAGGACATCGTAAAGACGCATCCCGGCTATCGCCTGTGGGTAGTTGTTCTCGTAGAAAACCTGGATGGGCTGCCAATCTTCACCACCGTATTTATTATTCAGGGTAGACACCAACCCCAGAACCTCCTCTGCATACCTTTGATACTGGCGTATATGAGTGCGAGAGGGCACCAAAAAAGCGAGAAATTTGACCTTTCCCCGCAATTGGGGGCAGCGCTCCAAAAGGCCATCGAACGCCTTAAAGCCCCGCACAATATTCTTGCTGGGATCTACCCGATCGACCCGAACTATGGTCTGGTCGCCACAGTAGGGGCGTAGCTTCGCCTCATACTCCTGAACCCGCGGTGAGCGGGCCAATCTCCGTAGCTCAGTGACATCTATGGAGACCGGATATGAATTGGCTATAGTCAGATGTCCCTTATACCACACCGTTCGCCGCTGATAATCCACCTCGGCTCCAGGCAGAAAAGCCTGGCAGGTATGGAGAAAGTTACGTACATCCCTCATAGCCTGAAAACCTACAATATCGTTGGCGCAAAGCCCTTGCCACATAGCCAGACGCATAGGGTAGGGGAGCAACGCCCAATAACTGGGGTCAGGCCAAGGGATATGAATGAAATGCTGCAAGATGGCATTAGGAAGTTTCGGGCGAATATAACCTGCCACTAGATAAAAATGATAATCGTGGAGCATAATAAAAGCCGAACGATCCTCCTGGCCTGCCTCCTCCACCACCGCTTGAGCAAATGCCTGATTAACGGCCACGTAGCCATTTTCCCAAGCATCGTAAACGCTGGCGTTTATGTTAGGGGTGTGAGGAGAGTTCCACATATAGTGTTGCAGGAACCAGAGAAGAGGATTGCAGAAGATATTGTAAAATTTATGGTAGACATTTCTGGGGCTGACTACAAATCGTAACCGAACCTTCTGACCGGACACGGGCGAAGGGATAGCCCCCCCCTCAGCAGCCCGCCGATCTCCTTCACCCATAGCGCTTGCTATCCAGGTTAGCTCAGTATGCTGGCTGACAGCACTAAGAGCGGTTACCACCCCACCACTGCCACGACGAGCTCGCAAATGCCCATCTTCGGCAACCTGATACTCCACAGGCCCCCGATTACTAGCCAAAATAAGTTGTCTCTTAGCCAACATCTCGTGGCCAAGCTCCACCAACCTAGCCACGTTGCTTTCCCTAGGAGATGATGATGTCAACGTTTCCTCAGAGAGAACCAAAACAAAACTAAACCGAACTTAACATGAGAATTTAAAAACTGTCAAGGCAATGGGCAAAGGCAAGCACAATAGAACAGTCTACAAAGAACCTTTTGTTGAGACTGTATATAAATGGGGTGTCCCTTGGCTACAAAGTCGGCTCGCAAAAGCGGACTAGAGACTGTCCTATCACTTAACAACGCCTATTAGTCCAAATTACGTCTCTAATTTAGGAGGCATACTCTCAGCCTGCCTTAACCAACAAGGGACTGTTGACAGTCTTTGCCAATCATGTTATAGTTTTCTAGTTTCGGACTGTGCCCTTATTTTCAGTCCAGAAGAATCTTAGCGAGTAAAGATGCCACCTAATTTCAGTAAGGCCCCCCTCCCACCTTATGGACCCACGGCGGGGATGATCGAAGGGTTACAGCTATTGCAAAGAGCCTCACCCTCCAAAGTAAACGAGGAGTTTTTGCGCAGCCATCGGGTCGCCCCAGGCAATGAATACAAAGTTGTAGGAGCTCTCAAGTTCCTAGGGTTGATAGATGAAGAGGGGAAACCTACCGAAAAGAGCCAGCTGCTCAAAACCCGGGGGCCTGCTTATTTGCTGAGCCTTCAAGACATTATTCGCTCCGCCTACCACAAGCTTTTCGCTCAGAACAATCTCAAGGAAGCAAACCGAGAGGATATCTATAATTATTTCGTTACCGAAGAGGGTGTGGGCGCCGAAATGGCCCTAAAGGCCACTCGCTTCTTCCTCGCCCTGTGTCAGATAGCCGGAATAGAGTTGGCCGCCTCCTCGCGAACGCCATCCAAAAAGGCAATACGGACTTCGCCCCACTCCCAGTCCCCATCCCGGCGGCGTCGAGGTCGCCTTCCCTCAACCTCAAAGTCGCCGCTTTCCATCGAGGGTATACCTCTAGTCCTGGCCATCACCCCCGAAATAACCGAAATGAGCGAAGAGGAACTGGCCAAGGCCTTTCGTAAGATCCATCGCGCCCTTCGCAGCGCTCTGGAAGAATGACCTCCAGCTATTGACACTTTGGCCTTCGAATTAATATTATGGCCAAAATGACTGACCTTCCCTACTGGGTTGGCTTAAACCTAATTCCAGGTATCGGCCGCGTTAAATTCTCTTTGCTGGAGACCTATTTTGGCGACCTGGCCCAGGCTTGGAAAGCTGGTGCGGGCGAACTCAAGAGTGCCGGTCTGGACGGACGTACCATCGCCGCTATCATAGCCAAGCGACCCCAGATCTCTCCCCAGGCCGAGCTAGAGCGGTTGGAACGCCACAGGGTAAAAGCCCTTACCTGGAAAGATCCTGCTTACCCACCACGGCTGAAGCAGATATATGACCTACCCCCCATCCTCTACGTGAGGGGCAATCTCCTCCCCGATGATGAATGGGCGGTGGCCGTCGTGGGCACCCGCCGCGCCACCAGCTATGGTAAGGCTGCTGCCGAAGACATTGTGGACGACCTGGCGCGCAGCAATATTACCATCGTCAGCGGCCTGGCCAAAGGCATAGATGCCATCGCCCACCAAACTGCCCTAAAGAACGGCGGACGGACTATCGCCGTTATGGGTTGTGGATTAGACATGGTCTATCCTGCTGACCACCTTTCCCTGGCTCGAGCCATCATGGAGCAAGGCGCCCTGGTGAGCGATTACCCCTTAGGCACCCCCCCCAAGGCCCAACACTTCCCCAGGCGCAATCGTGTTATGAGCGGTCTCTGTTTAGGGGTGCTGGTCATAGAGGCTGGAGAGGGAAGCGGCGCCCTCATTACCGCCCAACTGGCCCTGGAGCAAAATCGGGAGGTATTTGCCCTCCCTGGGCCTATATTCTCTCCCACCCATCGGGGAGCCCATCGTCTAATTCAGGAGGGAGCTAAACTGGTTCAAGGCGCCCAAGATGTTCTTGAAGAACTTAACCTAACCATGACCTGCCGTCAGCCAGAGGTGAAACCATTGCCCCCGCTCAGCGATACAGAATCCCTAATTCTCTGTCATCTCTCCACTGAGCCCACTCACATCGATGAGGTGCGCTGGCGGTCGGGTCTTCCTATGACCACCGTGAGCAGCACTTTAGCCCTCCTTGAACTCAGCGGACAGGTAAGACAGATGGGAGGGATGCATTACGTATTAGCATCGAGGCCTAACACCCATTGAAAAACTATCCTTTCTCTCCCTTCTCCACTTTACCTCTTTACTTTATTGCCGTAATACAGTATAGTTC
>JACQTR010000044.1 GCA_016210705.1 Chloroflexota bacterium
CTGCAATATCTCGGCGATGTTCTTGCCTCTAAAGCGGATGTCTAGGGCCTCACGGTTATAGCGCTGTCCCTTGCATACATCGCAGGGGACGGTGACGTCGGGTAGGAACTGCATCTCGATCTGGGTGTAGCCCTCGCCGCGGCAGGCCTCACAGCGTCCCCCTTTGACATTGAAAGAGAAGCGGCCAGGGGCATAGCCTCGCATCCGGGCCTCGGGGACCGTGGCGAAGAGCTCCCTGATGGGGGTGAAGGTACCGGTGTAGGTGGCGGGGTTGCTGCGGGGAGTGCGCCCAATGGGAGATTGATCTATATTTACCACTTTATCGATGTGTTCCAGCCCAGAGATTAGGTCGCATTGGCCGGGCCGATCCCTGGCTCCGTATAAAACCTGCGCTGTCTTCTTATATAAAATCTCGTTGATTAGGGTGCTCTTGCCGCTACCCGAAACCCCGGTGATACAGACAAAAATGCCTAGAGGAATATGGATATCGAGGTTCTTCAGGTTGTTTTCCCTAGCGCCTCGTATGATAAGCTCTTTGTCCGTGGACGGACGCCGCCTCTGCGGCATGGGTATCTCTTTAAACCCGCCTAGGTATTGCCCTGTCAAGGATTCAGGGCATTTTATTATATCCTCTACCGTTCCGGTGGCCACCACCCATCCCCCTTGCTCGCCAGCGCCAGGGCCCATATCTATGATCCAGTCGGCGGCTCGCATCATGGCTTCATCGTGCTCTACGATGAGGACGGTATTGCCCAGGTCGCGGAGCTTTTTCAGGGTGGCGATGAGGCGGGAGTTGTCCACAGGGTGGAGGCCCACCGAGGGCTCGTCGCAGATGTAGAGAACCCCCATGAGGCCGGAGCCTATCTGAGTGGCCAGCCGAATGCGCTGGGCCTCGCCTCCAGAGAGGGTATTGGCCGGACGATCTAGGGTAAGATAATCCAGCCCCACGTCCAAAAGGAAACCCAGACGAGCCTCGATCTCTTTGAGGATGCGGCTAGCTATGGTCATCTCTCGATAGGTGAGGGTTGGGGAGGCGCCGTCGTTTTGGATTCCTCGTATCCAGCCTAAGGCATCTGCTATGGACGTGGCTGTTACTTCGATAATATTCTTGTCTCCCACCGTCACTGCCAAAGATTCGGGCTTAAGCCTTTTTCCCTGGCAGGTAGGGCAGGGGCTGCTTACCATGTAGCGCTCGATCTCGCCGCGCACATAATCGGACTCCGTCTCCCGATAGCGGCGCTCTAGATTGGGGATAACCCCCTCAAAGCCCTGGGTACGTTGATAAAAGTGACCATAGCGGTCGTGGCCTTCTTCTACCCCCAACCCCTCTCCGTAAAGAATTATCTTCAGGTGCTGGGCAGACAGGGCTCTTACCGGTATATTAAGGGAGAAGCCGTAGCGCCGTGATACCGAATCCAAGAGGTGGTTGTACCAAGGGCTAGTGGCGCTCTCTCGTGACCAGGGTCGGATGGCCCCCTCGGCTATGGTAAGGTCCCGATTGGGTATGACCAAATTGGGGTCGATCTCCAACTTGGTGCCCAGGCCGGTGCAGGTGGGGCAGGCCCCGTGGGGGCTGTTGAAGCTGAAGGTTCGAGGGGCGATCTCGCCCAGGCTTATTCCGCAATGGACGCAGGCAAAGTGCTCGGAAAAGAGCAGTTCCTCACCATCAATAATTGCCACCAAGACCACTCCTGCCCCCAGCTTCAGAGCTGTTTCCACGGAATCGGTGACGCGACTGATCTCCGCTTGTCCTACCACTAATCGGTCGACCACGGCCTCTATGGTATGGCGCTTGTTCTTATCCAGGTCGAACTCCTCGGCCAGGTCATGCACGCGATTGTCCACGCGTACTCGGACGAAGCCCGCTCGACGCAGGTCTTCGAAGGTGCCCTGGTGCTCTCCCTTGCGGTCTTTAACGATGGGTGCCATGATCATGATGCGACTCCCTTGGGGTAGGCCCAGGATGGAATCTACGATCTGCTGCACCGTTTGTCGGGCTATCAATCGCCCGCATTGAGGACAATGGGGCTGGCCTACTCGAGCGAAGAGGAGGCGAAGGTAATCGTAGATCTCGGTCACCGTGCCCACCGTAGAGCGAGGGTTGTGGCTGGCCCCCTTCTGATCAATGGAAATGGCTGGGCTCAGACCCTCGATGTAATCCACATCGGGCTTTTCTAGTTCTCCCAGGAACTGGCGAGCGTAGGCGGACAGGGACTCTACATAACGGCGCCGACCCTCGGCGTAGATAGTGTCGAAGGCTAGGGAGCTCTTACCGGAGCCGGAGAGGCCGGTGATGACCACCAGCTTGTCTCGGGGAATGGTGACATCGATGTTTTTTAGGTTGTGTTCCCGAGCGCCTTTAACAAAGATGGCATCTAGGGGCATGACTATTACCTTCTGGAAGGGTGAAGATTATTTTACCATGGAGTGGTATGGGGGAACAAGGGTCTAAAAGGGGTAGAAAGATTGGGGGCTATGTACCTTCGTTTCCTTGGCTTTTTACCTGAAATTTGGTCACCAACCGACTTATTATCCGCCCCAAGCGTACGCTGTAGTTCATTCCCCGGTCTTCGGGGTAGATCTGGGTAGTATTGGCCAAAAACAGGCTAGGGATCGGGGTTTGGTACTCAGGGATTTGTTGGGAATAATGGGTGGTTATGATGGGCTGGCCAGCTTCATCGCGGAAGAGATGATATTCTTCCACCCAACTGGGGTCAAAGTTGGGATTGATTTTTTTGAGGTTAGGCAGATATTGCTGTAAAAGCCCCTGGGCATCGAGGCTATAGAGGGGGCTATCGGAAGAAAGATAGTTGGAAAGATACAGGATGTGCTTGTCCCCGTACTGGGAAGAGGATATGAAGTTGGTATGCTCAATAGCGGCGACGAAGGGCAGAGAGGGGTCGCTGATGTTGAGCCAGTATATGGGCGACAATGACCTGTTCAACACCAGCACTAAACAAACCGCCGCCTGATAACTTGCCTTTTCCAATTTAGCCCGATAATCTTCAGGCAGATCCGGCGCCATAGCCAAAAAGTTAGGAGAGGGCACGGTAGCAATGATGGCATCGAAGGAGTAGATGCTGGAATTTACTTCCAGGGCCACCGCCCTTACCCCCTCCGTCAGAATGCGATGCACTGGGGTGGAGGTGTGTACAATTCCCCCTGTCTGGGTGACTCTGTCCGCCAGCGCCTTGATGACTCGGCCGAAGCTCCCGGTGATGTAACCCAATAGCTCGCTTTGGCCCACGCCACTACGAGAGGCGAAGCGGAGATGTATCTTGCCCCAGAACCAAACCATACCCACATCGCGGTAACGATTGCCGAACTTGCCCCGGAGCAGAGGTCCCCAGACCACTTGGTAGTTGCGGGGGCCGGCGTATTTGGTGATCCACTCCTCGGCGGTTGTCGCCTCCAGGCGCTGCCACTGTCTATAGCGGCGTAAATATAATCCCACCAAACCTAGCCGCAGGCGATCTATCAGGGGGATGGGTGTGAAACGTAACAGGTCTATTGGACTTACAAATTTATATATTTTGCCTCCATAGTAGAAGCCTACTTTGGAGCTTAGCCAGCGCAAGTCTTGGCTTAACCCCAATTCCTCAATAAGCTGGACGATGTCCGTATCGTTGGTGAAGATATGGTGGTAAAAGCCCTCTATCGCCTCGCCGCCTACCTCGAAGGTAGCCACCTGACCCCCTAGATGAGCAGCTTTCTCAAAGAGGGTGATATGGTGGCCAGCTTTGGATAACTCGTAGGCAGCGGTGAGTCCGGCTATCCCGCCTCCTATAATCCCGATTTTCATTGCATAGTCTCCAAACGTTGGATACGATGGTTCCCGGCCTCGGCCACGTAAGGGTGTCCCTCCTTGTCCAGAGCGATCCCCGTGGGTAGGTAAAGAGAGGCTTTATCGGTGCCGTACCTACCGATGGCCGAGAGGAGGGTGCCCTCAGGTGAGAGGCGCAACAGGCGATGGTTTTCAGGGTCGGTGGCTAGGATGTAGCCTTGGGCATCGATGGCCAAATAGGGTTTGTTGGTGATCTCCTGTCCTTGCCAGCCAGGGATAGGGAACTGGGCCAAGAAGGTGAAATTAGCCGCCCCGGCAAATTTTTGCACGCGGTGGTTCCAAGTGTCGGCCACGTAAATGTTGCCGGCCGCATCAATAGCTATACCCACTGGCTCGGAAAATAACCCCTCGTCTTTGCCTTCCCCTCCGTAGCTGGCCAAGAAGGCGCCGTTGGCGGTGAACTTTTGTACGCGTTCATTGCCGGTGTCGGTAACGTAGAGATCGCCGGCGGCGTCAATAGCTATATCTCGAGGGCCATAGAATTTGCCTTCATAGGTTGTGGCCTTCCCCTGGCTATCGGCAAATCCACCCCATTGAGTTAAGAACTTCAGTTGGGAGTCAAACTTTTGGATGCGGTGATTCCAGGTGTCGGCTACATAAACATAGCCAGCAGAGTCCACGGCTACGCCCCAAGGCTCCTGAAATTCCCCAGGGCCATTTCCTTGCCTTCCTACCGCTGCCAAAAAATGGCCCTGGGCATCGTACTTCTGAATGCGATTATTTAGGCTATCGGCTACGTAGATGTTGCCCTCTTTGTCCAGGGCCAGACCTTTGGGCCCTTTTAAATCTCCGGGCGCGGTGCCCTCCTTACCAAAGACCATCTGGCTGCGAATCGGCTGAGAGGGCAGAGCCTCTTCTTCGCCTGGGAAATAGGCGACGGCGTCCACTGACCCTAAAGGGTGGGGTAGCTTGCGGTACATAAAGTAGTCCCAAACCCGAGACCAGTTTTGGCCTTGGGGGAGGCCCCGCCATATCTTGGAAGGCGTCAGACCCCGGTAAAGCTCCTCGGGAAACCACCAGCGGAAATGTAATCTCTCCCCAGGGCCATAATTTGCCAGATAAGGTCGCATCGTGCCTACGTCATTGGCGTTTAGTAGAAGCACAAAGCCGCGAGGTGGAGTGGAGGAGTTGGTCAGGGCAGGGTAATCCACTGCTCGGTAGTCTCGCAAATACCAAGCCCAAGGCCAGCTGAAGCCATCGGTGCTATCCACGGTGATGGGTAGGTCCTTTCCTTGGCCTGACTGACGAGCCAAGCGGTCGACCTCGTCTCTTGTTTGGACAACATCGGGAGCAGTCTGGGTGTAGATCAACAGTTCTTTGGGGACATCGCTGTAGCGATAGCTGGCGAGCCAGGCCGTTCTGACAGTCAGGGCTGCCAGTCCTAAGAGGATTATAAGGCCCGCTCCAGATAAGGCTCTAGAGGCGAAATTACCATATAACAGGGATAAGCGGGGGAGTATCCGTCCCAGGTATAGGCCAGCCAAGAGGATTAGGGGTAAGGCCATATGCAAAGATAGCCAGGGCATTTTCTCTCCGGCAAAGGAATAAAGGAAAAAACTTAAACCCGCCCAATAGACTAAGAACCGAGAAAAAAGATTGCCCTTAAAGGCATAGTATATCCCTCCCACTAGAGCTAGGAGTAGAGGCAAGTATTCGTAAATAGGTATTAGAAGCAGATAATAGTACCAGGGCTGAGCCCCTCGCCTTACCCCGTGCTGGGCGAGCCAATAGTCGAGAGAGCCCCATATCCCAGAGGCCAATCCCTTTGGGTTGTCAAAGAAGGAGGTATAGAAGATGAGAAAAATGCCCCAAAAAATGAGGCCGCAAAGAAGCCAGCGGCGAAGGTGCCAGCGCCATCCTAAAGAAATTGAGACTATGAAAAGGAGAACCACGACTCCTGCTGCTGCCGCATCGCCGCGGTCTAAAGCTTTGAGGGAGGTAGTTAGCCCTGTGGCTTCGTAGCCTATACGTTTGAGGAAGGGGCCACTAAAGGCGGCAAGGAGGGGCAGGCTCAGGGTGCCTAATATCAACACAATGGTCCCCGATGGAGAAAGGGTAGATAGACGAAGTCTTTGATTTAACCGCACCAGCCACTCCCCTGCCGTCATCATAAGGAAAAAACTGCCAAAGATGGCCACTGTTATATAGGTTACCTCTTTAGTGGAGAAGCTTAGGCTCAGGGCAGCGGCCGCCAAATATAAGTAGCGGGCTTGGCGCTCTTCTATGTATCGCCAGATGGCGATGACCAGGAGTAGACTCCAGACGGCTATATAGATGTCGTTGCGGGCAAAGCGGCTGAAATATAGGAAGGATGGGGAGATGGCTAGAAGCAAGGCTGCGCCTAGACTACCTACCCGTCCTAAATATGAGCGCAGGAAGTAAGGTAATCCTATCAATATAGTGCCCATAAGGGCAGGTAATATCCTAGCCGTGTAGTCGCTGGCCCCCAAAAGCTTGTAAATGAGGGCAGTGCCGAAAAATTGGAAGGGGCCATGCATCATAGGATCATGGATATAGCCGCGACCGGTGAAAAGATACCAGCTAAAGGTGGCGTGAAGGCTCTCGTCGTGGTGGAACGCCCGAGATCCCAAATCCCAAAAGCGCAGGCCCCCGGCAATCAGTAGCAGTAGTAGCCATAGGACAGTTTCACCGTGGCCGCTTGCCGCCAGCAATTTGATTTTTTGTCGTAGCTTCAAATCTAAGCTAATCGCCCTTAACCTGAAAGATTGTCACCCCAGGGTTGGTGTACGCTACTTTAAGGATGTCCTGAAAGTTAGCTAGAGCTTGTTCCCCGTATTTGGCTCTTTCCAGAGAGCCTACATAAACATAAGAGACCTGGTATTTTTGAAGGATAGCTCTCACCTCTTCTTGGTTTGGGCTTTGATAGATCCGGGCTACGTCCTCCTCTCGGCCCTGAAAGGGGTGGGATGAGCCGCGCCACTGGAGCTCGTGGCCAGCCCAACCTAAAATTGTAGGGAGCCCAGTGCGTGCCGAAATGCGCCCGTATTGGCTGTATTCTGGCCCTGTGGCTTCGACTATGACCGGCGTACCTTTTGTATTTTTGCTCAACCATTGGATAGCCTCGTACTCGGAAGGGTTAGAGCTTTTTAGGAAGGCCAAGCCATCTAGGGTGGCCTTTCCACCGAAGGCGTTAGTCTTACTCAAAATGGCGGCGGGAGCGTAAAGGATGGAGGCCACCAAGATGAGGGAAAAAGCCAAAAGCCACCCTCCCTTGAAAGCTCGTCCTACTTTGCTCACCGGCTGCCATCGGTAGCTAAGAAAGTATAGGCCAAAGGCCGAAGCGATGGCAAGCAGCACCCAGGACTGATAATAGACCTTGAAAACGGTATTCATGCGGTTGCCGAAAAGGTCCTTGATGTAAAAAAGCTCTAAGATCATGGTCAAGAACAACCCAACCCAAGTCAGGATCAAGACAAAAATAACTGTCCTATCTGCCTTGGCGCTAAGATTTCGGACGAAAGCGAGGAGGCCTAGGCCAAGAATGGCTAGCATAGGGAGTAAGTGCCAAAGCTGCCGTACCAGGGAGATAAGAACATCGCTAAGGCTGGGTTGCGCTATTGCCACTTCCTGAGCCAAAGCCGGAGAGAGGCTGAGGCTCAATTCCACCATGCCCCATAAGGCCAAAGGAAAGAACAAGGGCAAAGTAATCTTGAGCCCTTCTTTCAAAGAAATCGGCCGTTCCCTTAACGCCCTCACCCCTTTAGCCAAAATGAAAGAAAAGGAGATAAATAGAAATAGCCCCCAGAAAAGGAGGTAGTGGATGGGACGAGTGCTAACCCCTCGTAACGGCAGTATGCCCGATGCTTGAGTTTGCAGATGGAGATAAAAGGGCAGATAGAGGATAAGTCCACCCAAGATCGTTGCCCCTCCCATGGCGCCGGCCGCCTTTATTGCTGGCAAAACCCCGTGGTTATGGGCGAGGTAGCGTTGAACAGCGATAATGGCCACAAATATAAGGCCGTAGGTGGGGAAATCCCAGCTATTAAGGAAGCCCAACCCCCCTAAGACGAGAACGACCAGCAGGATATGAAGGGGGTGCCTCTTTACCCAGCGCCAGCCCAGTGGCTCCGGCGATTTTAGAAAATTTAGACTCAAGGCCAGGGCCATGAGAACAAAGGGGAGCGCCATAAGGTGGGGGTGAAGGTCCCCCAGCAAGAAGCTAAAGAAGGGGAACTCCGTTATGGTGTAATCCAGGCTACGGCCGTTGGCCAGGGTGTCGATGATACGAGTCGACCGCCACCACCACCAATGATCAGTGGGATACCACTCAAGGCTATGGTAGGGCTGGGCTAAACCTTTTATAGATACTGCCTGCCAGAAGCCCGCCGAACCAAAGCTGTGGGCATGAAGAAGTTCTAATACCCCTTCGAAATTGGCCACCAGGGTCAACATCAATACCCCTGCTAGGCCGAAGACGGTGGCCCTTTTCCACGATAAGGCTTTTTGGTGGGCCATCACCAGGTTGTAGACCAAGCCAAAGGCACCTTGTGCAGTGAGGGCAAAGAAGAGGGCCAGGGCCAGGTTATAAGCTACGCTGGGGGAGACGGCGGTAATTTTGGTGATGACAGCCACCATGATGTGACCAAAATAGTAATAGCTTATGAATGAGCCACTGAGCCAAGGGTCCACAGGAGGGAAATAACGACTGCGCAGCACACCGTTAAGAAATGCGAAATCCATGGGCTTTTCGGTGCCATCGATTTCGGGGTTGTAGGCTCTTATCACGGCCCAAAGGACAAAGGAGAGAAGAAAAACCATCTCTCCCACCAAAATCAGCCTCCAATTTTGGGCTACGAAGGCCTTGAGCTGGTGATGGGTCCGCCTTAAAAGGAGAATGGATACAAGTCCTAGCAGAAGAAGGAGAACAAGGACCGTGCTACGGGCATTGGGTAGAAGATGGCCCCATCCTACCAACCAAAAAAGATAAGAAATAAGGAGCAGGCCAAGGGCCTTACTCCACAGGTATCCTTTATCAGGAAGATTGGCGAAGAGGCGGAAACAGATGGGCAAGGCTGCCAAGCCCATTACCTCTATGGCCAACCACCAAGCCAGCATGGTACCCATAATTACCTAGCCTAAAAGGGGAACTAGAGGGTAGGAAGAGAGATATCTTGGAGGCCACGGCGATGGGGCTATGTGGATCAGGAGAAGAGCACCTCCACAAACCTTTGGGCATCGAAGGGTGCCATATCCTCCACCCCTTCGCCGGTGCCGATGTAAAGGATGGGTATATTTAGCTGGTCACAGATGGCCAACACGATGCCGCCCTTGGCTGTGCCGTCAAGCTTGGCCAGGAATATGCCATCGATGCCCACGGTTTCGGCGAAGTGTCGAGCTTGTATTAGCCCGTTTTGGCCGGTGGTCGCATCCAAAACTAGGAGCCCCTGACAGGAGGCTTCGGCCCTGGTTACCACCCGCTGGATCTTCTTGAGCTCCTCCATGAGGTGATACTTGGTGTGGAGGCGGCCGGCCGTATCGACAATTAGGACGTCGGCTCCGCGAGCCTTGGCGGCAGTTATGGCATCGAAAACCACGGCCCCGGGGTCGGCGCCAGGACGATTAGCTATCACGGTTACCCCCAGGCGTTGGCCCCATACTTTCAGTTGATCAATAGCCGCCGCCCTAAAAGTATCGCCGGCGGCTATTATGACACCCTTGCCCTCTTGCCTGAGGGCGTAGGCGAGCTTGGCGATACTGGTGGTTTTGCCCACACCGTTTACCCCAACCACCAATATAACAGCTAGACCCGAAGGTGTGCTGGCCGCCCTTTGACCATCTACCTGGAGGATGGAGATCATCTCCGTCATGAGGGTCTGGCGCAACTGAGAGGTGTTGGTCAGGGCTTGGCGACGGGCCTTTTCTTTCACCTGGGTCAGGAGCTTCTGGGTGGTATCCAGCCCAACATCGGCGGCTATAAGGGCCTCCTCCAATTCTTCCCAGGCCTCCTGCTCTAAGGCTTCTCCCTCGAAGAGGCGAGACATCCGCCCTAGCCAGGCGTCTTTGGTGCGCCTTATCCCTTGTTCGGTTTTCTTCCATAGATCAATCACTTAATGGTCTCCAGAGCGATGCGTGCGGCTTCCTTCTCGGCAAGGCGTTTCCCTCGGGCCGAACCGCGTCCCAGAACCTCTTCGCCTATCACCACCTCTACCGTAAAGGTCTTGGCGTGGTCAGGGCCCTCGGTGGCCACCACTCGGTAGATAGGGGTTAGATGCCTTTGGGCCTGGAGCAGTTCCTGAAGTTGGGACTTATAGTCGCTGGCCCAAGTCTTTTCAGCCGCCTTATTCAGGTAAGGGCCGAACCACTTTAGAAAAAATTCTTTGGTCTCGGGAAAACCCTTGTCCAAATATATAGCCCCTAACAAAGCCTCTAAGGCCCCGGCCAGATTGCTGGTTCGTTGCCTTCCGCCGCTAGCCTCCTCGCCGTGTCCCAATTGGAGATAATCCCCCAGACCTAGGGAGGCGGCTAATTGAGCCAGGGTTTCCCCCTGCACTAAGGCTCCCCGAAGGCGGGTTAACTCACCCTCTGCCATCTGAGGATAGCGAAGGTAGAGCTCTTGGGCCACGATTAAGCCCAAAAGTGCATCTCCCAGAAATTCCAGGCGCTCGTTGGAGTGAACAGGGCACTGGGGGTTTTCATTGAGGTAAGAGCTATGCATCAAGGCCTGATGCAGAAGGGAGGGGTCGGCAAAAGTGATCCTTAAACGGCTCTGTAGGGCATCAACATTGTCCAAAGCAATAACCTTTTGGCCTTACTCTTAAGCGGCTTACTAAATCATCATAGGTAGTGGAGCCTAGGCTTGTCAAGGAAAGGGGCCTTGCACAAAAAAGTCTGCAAGATTGCTTCGCTGTGCTCGCAATGACAAATAAAAAGCCTCCACAGCGTCATTGCGAGGGCGAAGCCCGTGGCAATCTTGATTATTTATGCAAAGCTTTAACTCACGGCTCATATAAGAGCCAGAGCTTTTGAGCCTACCCTCAATTTTAGTCAGGCGGGCCATTTAACCAGTGCATCTTAATGTGGTCGTCTACTTCGACTGGTACAAGTTGGGGTACACCGTCGAACACCTCATGAGACAGCGGGTTTAGAGCATAGAGGTTGTGATAAACGCGCAGAATGTGTTGATGATCATTGACATCCAGACGGTCTTGGTAGAACACCACGGCACTTACTTTCTTGTTTTTTAGCTGGCCATCCTCGATTATGGTAAAGATTCCATCAGGTCGTCTGACAACTCTCTCCGAGTTTTTGATCGGGTCCCCATTTGGATCTCTTCTAAATTCAAGGGCCTCTGTTCCGTAAAGGGCGTTTTCCTCGCTAAATTGACCGGGACTGGAGAGTCCCCACACTGCAATGACAAAAGGCAAGTCTAGGTTCCCATATTTGCGAGCTTTTCCGTCAACACTCTCGTAGAGATAGTCGCTGATTCCAGACGTGCCGCCCCAAATTGGAGAAACGGCCAATGGTTGGCACGCTCCTAATCTACGGTGTAGCGGAAACCAAAGCTCGTACGATCTCACATACACTAGCTTCCGCCAGGGCACCCTCTTCTCAGCCTCGTCTTCCTCATTGAATAACGCCAACTGTTTTTCCAGGAAGTTTTTGATCTCAGGCAAAAATTTTTCCGGGGGGCAGGGTTCGGGAATACTTACGGTAACAAAGTGCGGGGAGCAAACACCCTCAAGTTCTCCTCTGAGACGGTCAGCGAAGGCCGCCTGTTCAACAAACGAAGGTTCATCGTGCCTTATCTTTGCCTCTAAATAAAAATCACCACTTTTATGATGAACTAGGAAATCTGGGTGGTCGGGACTATCCTTAAGTTCTGGGTGAAAGTCGACCTTGAACCCCTGAGCCTTGAAATGGTGATGGAAGTAGAGCTCCAATCGTGCAGAGTAATGGTCGGTTTGTTCCAAACTCCGTAGCCTATTTTCTAATCGCTGCTGCTTGGAACCAACTTCCACCTCATCGAGCCAACTTCGCCATTCCACAACGCAGGCTTGGCGCACAGGGATAGGGCTACTTTCATAGAAATCCCACATACTTTGAGTCATTTTTAGCCCTTACAATATATAAAACAAAAATTGGCTGCCGAGCCAGGATTCGAACCTGGGCTAAGGGATCCAAAGTCCCCTGTGCTACCACTACACAACTCGGCAACAAATGAGCGCCTGCGTGCTGGCTCTATCCCTCTTTATTTAACTAGCGTGATGCATCTCTTCACCAGCTCCAACCAAAGAGGCGGGCGGTAAAAATATAGTCTTGAGTTCCAGAGAGGCTTCCTTATCGGGAAAGAGGTGAGCCAACCAAGATCATAAGGTATACCCAGAAAGGAACTCGTCCTTTTCTGGCGGAGAAAGACAAGGCCGACCGTTACCAGGGCTAACCCTAAAAGTTTGGTCTTCATAACTCCTTAGAATTTGGTGCCGAAGGTCGGACTCGAACCGACACGAGGGTTGCCCCCCAACAGTTTTTTTGACTGTCGCGTCTGCCTGTTCCGCCACTTCGGCCCATCGAGGTGCCATCGCCACTGTTACACCACTGTCTCTTA
>JACQTR010000046.1 GCA_016210705.1 Chloroflexota bacterium
ATATACTACCCCATTAGACAAGCCTGATGATTATACGCCTAAAGTCGCTGCAGCTAAGTAAGATGGTGGCGCCTTTGTACTCCTCGGCTTCACCATCAAAGCCTTCACCAAGGCATAGATAGCATTGCCCTCGCTAGAAGCCTATTTTAAGGTAGCTAGATAGGCCAACAAATCTGCTAGTTGGGCATCGCTGATCTGGGTGGTGGAGAAGGCAGGCATGACGTTCTTGCCGTTACGAATCTGGGTCGTGATCTGCTGAGTAGTCAGCTTGGTAGTTACACCTATCAGAGAAGGTCCTACACCTTGCTTGCCATCAGGGTGACAGACAGTACAGTTGGCGGCGAATACAGTTTTCCCTCTGGTGGCATCACCACCACTTGGCGTAGGGGTGCCCGCTGCCGGCGTAGAGGTAGCCGCCACCTTGGTGGGAGTGGGTGTGGCCTTCTCCTTTTTGCTGCAACCGAAGGCTAGTGTCACCCCCCCCACTATCATGAGGGCCAAGATAAGCTTGAGCCAATGGCTTTTGATAAACATAGTACAACCTCCAAATTAAAAACTATGCCGGCTTTGTCCTCGCCTCCTTTCCAGCCGCTTTTATAAGCTATCAAAACCCGATAGTTAAAACAAGTCTTGATGAGCATAAATTATACGGAACACAATTCAGTAATTAAGGCAAGCCCTATACAAAAGCACGGTACTTCCCCCAGCTCAGGTTTTAGACTTGGGTCAAGAATTCACTGCGGCGGTATAGTTCTAGTGTTTTCAGCGAGTTTCATCTTTTGGTACCGAAAGGGTTGCTACTGCCCCCAGGATGGCAGCTAAGATGGTGGCCCGCTTTTAAAGAGCTCTTTGCCTAGCACCATCAAAGCCACCACCCAGGGCAAGATAGCATTGAACCGTCGCCACAAGCCTTATTTTAAAGTTGCTAAATAGGCTAGCAGATCCACCAGTTGGGCATCGCTGATCTGGCTAGTAGAGTAGGCAGGCATGCCACCACCGCCGTTGCGAATCTGCGCCGTTATCTGCTGAGTCGTTAGCTTACTGGTTACACCTATGAGAGAAGGCCCTACACCTTGCTGGCCATTAGGGTGACAAACATTACAATTGGTGGTGAATATGATTTTCCCCGCCGCGGCATCACCCCCGCTGGGGGTAGGGGTCGCCGGTGCCCGGGTGGGGGTGGGTGTCGCAGCGGCAGTAGTTGGGGTAGGCGTGGCCGCTGCGGATGTGGGGGTAGCCGCTACCCTGGTGGGAGTGGGTGTGCCCACCACGGCAGCCACGGTAGGAGTGGGTGTGGCGGCGATCCGCGTGGGAGTAGGAGTGGCCGCCTTTTCTTTTTTACAGCCAAAAGCCAGGGCTATTCCTCCTACTATTATCAGAGCTAATATCAGTTTAGGCCAATGTTTCTTTACCAACAAAACCTCCCTTATAATTTTTTCTCTTACGAAACCAGCATGAGCAATTAGCGCAATATATCACAACTCGATAATTAAGGCAAGACTAGATAGCTTAAACACCTAGAACTAAGTAATTAGGGTAAGGCTTAAAGGGGCGGACCGATGATGGGCCCGCCCCGCTAGATAACCTCGGAGCTTATCGGGCGGTGGCCCCGAGATCACTAAAGTATTCGTTTATTAGCGCTCCTTTGTGCACAGACCGGCACGGTGCTACCTACGGGCGCACATCCACCAAAATGAAGCGTAGCGGCGTGGTGCCCTCATTGCTGAGCGTAAACTTCGCATTGATGGGTAAACTGTTCGCTTTGTCTGTATCTATGGTAGTGGTTCCGGCAGTGAGCATCCCCTCAATCACGTAGACGAAGTTGGCATCCGTAATTGTGGTCTCAGGCATGCGCTGACCTGGAGAGAGGCTGAACTCTTGCACGCGTAACTTATGGTCTGACGTTGATTTCAACGACAGTTTGTCGGATAAGAAAAGCCGACTACCGCCGTGGAAGCGATCAGGGTTGTCATTGGCCGAGCGCACGTCAAAGGCAAGCACTGTGCTATGTGGAAGGTAACGGTGCGAATGCTCTTGCTTTGCTGGGACTAGGATACCCTGTCCGGCAGAGGCGGTCTTCGCTCCAACAGCACCAGAAACCTCAGCGGAGCCCTTTACAACGTAGAATTCCCAGAAGAAATCATGCCCTGGGTTAGAGGACTCTGTCACTTCGCCGTCTCCTGTGACTATTTTAGCCACAACCCAGCGCCATCCCTCCGCTGGCGGAGCGCCCACGCTGACATCAAGCTTAGTAACTCCCACCACGGCAGCCACGGTAGGAGTGGGTGTAGCGGCGACCTGCGTGGGAGTAGGCGTAGCCTTCTTTTCCTCACGACAGCCAAAAGCTAGGGCCACACCTCCCAGTATTAACAAGGCTAAAATAAATTTAGACCAATGTCTCATAAACAAAACCTCCCTTTTTATATACATTTTTTTCAGCCTTAAGCATGGCTTGATGGCAAAATATATTTATGTCTTCTCACCTCCTTTAAGCAATTGGCGCAATATATCACAACTCCGTAATTTTGGCAAGCCAGGTAGGCAAAAACTATCGTGGCTTAAGCAATTAGGGCAAAAGCCTTTTTTAAAAGGGGCTGGCCGATAATCGGTCCACCTCGCCAAACAACCTCAGAGCTTATATGACCCCGAGATCGGCAGGTATTCGGTTTATTCAGTGCTCCTTTCGGCAGCGGAACGACAAGGAGTGCCTACGGGCGCACGTCCACCACAAGGAAGCGTAGCAGCGTGGTGCCCTCATTGCTCTCAATGTGTCTTACGTTCAGCGGGATAGTGGAAACTTTGCCTGCTTCCGTGCTGCTCGCGCTATCGCCCACACGGAGAGTAAGCGTTCCTTCTTCCACGTACACGAAATTAGGGTCCGCAGTAAGGCTTTCGGGCGTCTGTTCCCCTGGGGAAAGGGTGAATTCGCGCACTCTTAGCGTATAATTCAGTCCTGCCTTAACCCCTAGCGGCGCATCAGACACCAAGAGCGTTCTGCCTCGGTGAAGGGCGCCCGGTGGGTCATCAGCAGCGCGCAGGTGAAAGGCCAGCCCCCGACTTTGAGGTAGATAGCGGTGTGCATGTTGTTGCCTTGCCGGGACGAAGACCCCCTCGCCGCTAGAAAGCACCCTCTTTCCATCGGCGGTAGAAAGCTCCATGGAGCCCCTAACGGTAAAAAATGTCCAAGAGTAATCGTGAGCGTTAAGGCCCTCAACTACATCGTCTGTCCCAGCCGCTATCTCCGCCACCGCCCATTTCCAGCCTGCTGCCGGGGGAGTTCCCACGCCCACCGCCAGCTTTTCCACGACAGCCACCCATTCAGTCGGCAGAACCCGGGCCACGAGTACAAACCCCCCTTGCCCGTCCGGCCTGAAGATGGCCGCTTCGCCCGTCCCTATCTCGAAGCCAACAGCGGGCCTGATGTTCTCGCCGTGAGTGATGAGAACGGTGTTCGTCCCGGCCGCCGGAGCTGTCGCCAAGAGTTGTCTGAGCTGCTCCGTACGCTGCGTGAAGGGGACCACCGCCGGGGCACCCGGGATGGGCTGGTAAGCAGCATGAAGCAAGATGTCCGAAAGCTCGTACCGGCCGAAGCCGAACTGAGCCGTCTCAATGGTGCGACAATACCCGCTGGTCAGCACGCGACCGACGGGGATGCCAAGCGTCCGAAAGCCGGCACCGATGGCGCGCGCCTCGTCGCGCCCCTTCTCGGTGAGTTTTGCCTGCATCTCGCAGTTGGCCAAGTCCATGGGCTGCGGCTCAGGGGGCCTTATGGCCGCTGGGATGAGGCTCCTGTCGGTCTCGGTGTGACGAACAAGGATCACGTATCCACCACGTCGGAGGGCTTCCACCGGCAAAGGGGTCCGACTCGTCACCACCCGAGAGAGAGCCGTGCCAGGCACTCCTCCTGCCCAGCTCACCCAAGCCGATAGAGAGAGTCGAGAGTTGGGAGCTAGAGCGCTAGTATCAAAGATATAGACAAAGGGCCCCTGCCTACCGCCTGCGTTGACCCCAGGGTTGACCCAGCCTACATCATTGCCATCGAATACCCCAGCATTGAAGCCGCGCCCCGAACCCGCCCATGAGTCCACATACTTGGCCCCCTTGGGCACCGAGGCCCTGACGTTCAACACACCAGTAGCCAAGGCGCCCTCATTCTTTACCCAGACCACTGCCGTATAGATGTTGCCGTCCTGCTGTATGCTCAGGTCTACCTTCACGGGCGGCCACGCCTCGGCGGCTGACCCTACTTTTGGCTTTTCGTGACTTAAGGCCCAAAGACCCAAAACCAGGAGTGTGACGAAAAGCCCTAAGACGAACAGATGGCGTCTAGTTCCTTTAATGAATAACATCCCTAACCTCCTTTTGAACCTTATCTAAGCCTGATTACATTCCCCGTCGTTTTCCTTGCTCACCCCCTTTCTAGCCGGTGACCACGCCCTTATCTCCCTATCACTCCGCTCCTTTCCGGCCTCCAATAGAATTTTCACAACTACGTAATTGGGGGGCTCAGTAATCTTAGGGCAGGGTCTCGATGAAGGCGATGATACTTTGCAGCTCGCTGTCGCTGACCTGGGCCTGAGTGAAGGCAGGCATAATACCCTTTCCGTTTCTCACCGCCGCTGTGATCTGCTCGCCTTTGCGCCCCTTCAATGACGGCCCTATTCCGCCCTCGGCGTTGGGCCCGTGGCAACCAGCGCAGCCCTTGTTGGCAAAAAGGGTTTTACCTTCCCCTGAGCTAGCAGGGGCTGAGGGTGTGGGGGAAGGACCAGCAGGTGCCGAAGGGGTGGGGGATGGGCTTACGGTGGATTTGATGCTAGCGATAAAGGCGATGATTTTCTCCAGGTCCTGTTGGCTCAATTGCTCCGTACTGTAGCGGGGCATGAGGGCTTTGGGCGCTCTAACGGTACGGTATATTGTATTTCCCGGGAGTCCAGCGATGGAAAAGGCCACCACTGGCCCTCCTTTGCCATCGCTGCCGTGGCAAGCGGCGCATCCCTGCTTTTCATAGTGAGTTTTCCCCTCCTGCGCCATAGGGGTGAGGCTATCTTGAATCTGGATTTCCTCCAGGTAGGCGATGATCTTTAATAGGTCGATGTCGTTTAACCGCTCCGGACTAAAGGCAGGCATAAGGTTTTGGGGCTGACGCACTATTCGGCTGATGGCATCGGGGGTTCGTCCCTCCAGGGAGAAGGCGACGGCTGGGCCACCACCTCCGCCAGTGCCATGACATATGGCGCAGCCGTGGCGGACGAATAGGGTTTTACCCTCTTCCACGTCACGGGCCTCCTCCGAGGGGGGAGCAGCGTGGGCGGCGCGAGCCAGTCTCTCTTCGGCCTCCTTTAAGGCATTGTCATCCCAATTTGCTATAAAGGCGGCCACATCCTCAATCTGGCGCTGGCTCAAAGGGCCACCATCGGCTTCACCCCAGGCGGGCATACTGATGGGTCGGGCGTTTCTACCCCGGGAGATCACCTTGATTAGCGCATCCTCATCCAGTTGGGTTTCCCTGAGCGCTGGGCCCATGAGGCCTTCCCCACGTTGACCATGACAATTGGCGCAGTTCACTTGGAATACTAAAGCCCCCTCTTCCTGCAGCGTTTGAAATTGTTTTGCCGCCGCCTCCCGCTGGCGAGAGGGTTCTTTAAACCAGTAGAAAGGTATGAATAGGACTATGAACAGGGTTAAAATGAACCCAACGAATATCTTTCTATCCAACGCTAGACCTTGGCCACCTGAGATTCTTTGAACCCAGCCCTTTGGATAATGGTTCCTGTGTCCACAATCACCAACCCCCCGTCTATAGTGATGGGAAATATATCGAGAGGCCTGGGGGCAGGCCCAGCGTGAACTAATCCATAACGATCGAAGATGGAACTGTGGCAGGGGCAGTTAAACCTACCCTGAGGGGCCAGATTGTCCTCCGACCTCTCGTCGGGCCGCCAGGGGACGACGCAGCCTAAATGAGTGCATTTCCGGTAGAAAGCAAGCAGACCAGCTTCTACATGGGAAATATAAAAGCGGCCCTCTTTAAAGTAGGTTAGCGAACCCAAGGGAAAGTCATCCACGTCCCCCGCCCTGATTTTCCCCCCAAAACCACCGGCCTGGACGCGAGGCCAGAGGGAAGCTACAGTACCTATACCACCTTCAGCGGCCAAGAGGCCGGCAGCGGCCAACCACATATAGGTAAGGAAATCCCGACGGGATAGCTGTCTCCGATGTAGAATGGAAGATTGGTCAACAACTCTCTGGCTCATCTATCTTCTCCAATTATGTCTATAAAGTGAACGCCCCCGGGGGCAATTGCCAAGGCAGGGTTAAATGCATACCCAAGCCACGAAAAACAGTGCCTATGATGGTGAGGATTAGATAGGTCACCACAAACCCGGTGAAATAGGCAATAAATATCTCTCTCAATGTTGGTCGCCACCGATAGATGACCAGATAAAGGCCCGCTATTAAGATGAACATCAAACCCACGGGAATAATCCATCCGGGCAAAATCTCAGGCTGTGAGACTAGGGAGCGCACCCGAACGTACTCGTCAAAGAGAACGAGGCCAATGAGAGCTACTGTGGTATAAATAGAAGACCACAGCACCATCTTCTTACCAATTTTGGAAGCAAACCATATACCCACATCGGCTCGGTCGCGATCCAGATAGGGCAGGATTATCAAGGCCAGCACAAGAGCCCCTGGTACCAGCACCCCCGCTAGGGTGGGGTTCATGTGTAAAAGTAATTCCTGAAGGTTCAGGAAATACCACGGTGCCTTAGCCGGGTTTTCGGTCACATCGGGGTTGGCTATCTCCCGCAAAGGCGCGTTAAGCACCAGAGACCAAATAAGCAGAGCTACTATGACACCTAAGCCTATGAGCACCTCCCAAATGAGTAGGTTTGGCCAACTGGTAACGGTATCCTCGGGCCCTTTTTCCACCATAGGGGAAGTCCCTCGCACCAGCTCCATCAAGCCGTAAGTTTTGCGGGGATCCCGAGGGAATATTGTTCGAGCATCGCCATTATTTGGTGGAATATTTAGTGCCATTGGTGGATCGGGCGTCGCCTTCGGAGAAGGGGCCGATAACCCACCGTCTTTCCTAATGCGCCAAAAATGCACGGCGATGAGCAAGGTTAGTATAGTGGGTAGGAAGATCACATGGAGGACGTAGAACCGCAAAAGGGCCGGCTCCCCGACCTCTTTGGCCCCCAGAAGGAAGAAACGGATCTTCTCCCCCAGCATAGGGACGTAGCCAGCGATGTTAGTGCCCACGGTGATGGCCCAATAAGATAGCTGATCCCAAGGCAGAAGATAACCGGTGAAACTAAGGAATAGGGTTATAAGGAAAAGGAAGACGCCGATAATCCAGTTGAATTCTCGCGGCGTCTTATAACCACCAGTATAAAAAACCCGAAGCATATGCAAGAAAACCATCAACACCATGCCGTGGGCGGCCCAGCGATGGAGGTTCCGCAGCAGCATCCCGAAGGTAACCGAGGTTTGTAAAATCTGGATGTCATCATAAGCTCGATCCACCGAAGGGACATACATAAACATTAGGAGTATCCCCGTCACCACCAGCACCCCAAACAGGAAGAAGGATATGAGGCCAAGCCCATAAGTGTAAGTAACTTTAAGGGTATGCTTGCGTACCCTGACGGGGTGAATGTGAAAAAATAGGCTATTTAAGATGACCTTAGCCCGATTCTCATCGGTGCTGGGGTAACCCTGACGAAAGATAGATTGCCAAACCCGATTTTGAGTTACGGTCTCGATGCGGAACAGGGCTTTCCAAGTCCGGTTCTGAGTTATCCTATCTACAACCTTCACATAGATTCCTTCATTAAGCGCTGGCTCATCCTTCCACCATTGATGCCTCTGCCTCAAAATAGAAGGCCTCCATGGTGATAGCCCCTGTTGGGCAACGTTGAGCACAAAGTCCACAACGGGTACAGCGTGTCTCGTCTTTAATCATGGCCGTGCCCAATTTCATCAAATTGGGGTCGCTTCCCCCTTTCTCAAAGTCGGCCAAGGCGATGCCATATCGCGCCTCAACGACACTCTCCAAAGAGGCATTGCCCTCTATCTTGTTCAAGGACACCATCTTATAGCAAGACTGGGGGCAAACATCCACGCAGCCCCCACAAAGAATGCAAAGATCGCCGTTGAACACCGTCTGGATATGGCACCTGAGGCATCGTCTTCCCTGCTCTTCGGCCTCTTCTTTGGTATAGGTAACCTCAATGCCTTCGCTAGGTGCACCAGGAGCAAAAGTTGTCACAGAGGGATCCCGGCGTCGAATTTCCAACCAGCCAGGCCGTAGATACTGGTTAGAATCCACCGGAATCATATGGCCTTTGATCACAGTGCGGCAGGAGCCTCGCAAATATTGGTCAATAGCCTCAGCCCCGCGGTGGCCGGCGCTTGTGGCGTGGATGATGGCCACGTCGCCAAAAACCATATCACCCTCGGCAAATATTCCCTGCTGCGGTTTAGACAGCTTGCGGCTTCTCTCAGCACCAGTGGCTATAAATACGGCAGCATAACCCTGGCTTTTTAGCTTTTCTATATCCCGCTCCGGAACAATAGCAGTATCGGTGCGTATTTCTATTCCCAAATCCAAAATATCTTGAATCTCTCTCTCCACCAATTCTCTCGGTAAACGGTAGGGAGGTATAGCTATGGGGAAAATTCCGCCCAAAGTGGTCAAGGACTCAAAAACGGTAACGGAATAACCCCGCAGAGCCAGATCATGGGCAGCGGTAAGCCCGGCGGGCCCACCCCCAATTATTGCTACCCTTTGGCCCTTGGCCTCCGCCCAGGTCTTCTTCGTTGCCACCTCGCTCCAATTGGCTACGCTGGTTTCGGTGTTGGCGTTATCTGGCCCCGGAGCTCGAAACCAACTCTGGGGAGGCTTTGCTACCTCCACGCCATGGCGTTCAGTGAGGAATCGCTTCAAGGCGCGGATGGCGATGGGAGCGTCAAACTGGCCGCGGCGGCAGGCGGTTTCACAGGGGGCCACGCACACCCGGCCGCACGTGGAAACGAAGGGATTAGGTTGGCGAGCTATGATATAGCCCCTTTGATAATCGCCGTCGGCAATGGCGTTGACATAGCCCTCAGCGTCCGTGTGGACAGGGCAAGCGTTCTGGCAATTTATCACTCCACGGTAATAGTCTAAAGTCACTATTTCCACCCGATATCTCTCGGCCACCACAGGTTCCATTAATTCTTCTCCAGACTCACGGCGCACGTCTTCAGCGCCGGGGTTTCGGCTTTGGGATCCAGGGTAGTTTGGGTAAGAAGATTAGCTCTAACTTCAGGGGCATGGAAGGCCATAAAGAGGGTCCCGGAGCGCAAACCCGCGTTTAGCTTAGCTTTAGCCTTTACTCTACCTAGCCGTGAAACAACGCTTACCAACTCTCCCTCGGCAAGGTTCAAAGAGGCGGCATCCTGGGGGTTTATCTCCACCACCGCCTCGCCCATAAGATCGTTGAGGCCCTGCACCTCCCTGGTCATATTCCCTGCATTGAACTGCCATAGGCTACGCCCGGTGATAAGGATTAAAGGATGATCGGCATCGGTCATCTCCGCTACCGGCCTATATTCTATAGGGGTAAACTGAAAACGTCCCTGTCTCTCCACGATAGGCGTCCCCGGATGGTTTAAGGTGGGACAGGGCCATTGCCGTCCCCCGTTTTCTAATTGAGGATATGTCATACCACCGTAGACGGGTGCAAGCAGAGCTATCTCCTCCATGATTTGGGATGGGCTATCAAAGGAAAAACCCCAACCCCCCATCCTCTGAGCCAGTTGGCAGGTTATCCACCAATCGGGCTTGGCTTCTCCTGGTGGTAGTATAACCGGGTTCAATTGCTGCACCCGGCGCTCGGTATTGGTGAAAGTTCCCTCTTTTTCGGCGAAGGTGGCAGCCGGGAGAACGACATGGGCCAAGCGGGCGGTTTCGGTTAAGAAAATATCTTGAACCACTAGGAAATCAATATTATCAAGGGCAGCTTCCACTTGGCTGACATCAGGATGGCTAAGAAGCGGGTTATGGCCCACCACATAAAGGGCCTTTACCTTTCCCGCTTTGATGGCCGGGAAGACCTCCGTTAGAGTTAACCCAGGGGTAGTTCCCAGAGGATATCCCCATGCCTCCTCAAATTTTTGCTGGGCGGTGGCGTTGGATACCCTTTGATAGCCAGGATAAAAGTTGGGTAAGCATCCCATATCGGCGGTTCCTTGGGTATTGCTGACTCCAGCCAAGGGATTTACCCCTGAG
>JACQTR010000045.1 GCA_016210705.1 Chloroflexota bacterium
ATCCTTGTCATAGTGGATTTGATAGAAGTCTCCCGAGGCCCCAGCCCATTTGACCAAAGTCTGGGAATTGGGACGTTTCACCAGCGGGGGCATCTCCATTCCTACTTCAACATCCTCGTAATATAACTGTCGAGCCATGGCGCACCTCTTTAAGATCTGGGGCCTTCGTAACTAATAGTAGTGCCGCGGGAAATGGCCACCACCTCTCCCTTTTGGTTTTTGTAGGTGGTCTCCCGAACCTGGAACAGCATCCTGCCAATGCCAGGCCGTCCTTGACGCTCTTGGATGTCTACCAGCTTGGTGGTGGCGATCAACGTGTCCCCGGCGTGTATAGGTTGGAAGTACTCCACTTCAGTACCCCCGTTAAGCACGCGAGTGAAAGGGTTTTTAACTCGGGATGCTGGTTTCCCTTGTTTATAGGGCCAGCCGAAGAAAGTAGGCGGGGCTATGATCCCTCCCAAACGGGTATTTTTAGCGTACTCTTCATCTCGATAGAGGGGATTAGGATCGTCAATGGCGTCGGCAAATCGCCTGATGGCCCCTCTTTCTACCTCCATAATGGTAGGCTCAGATTCGGCTCCTATGGCAGCCCTCATTTCATCGGTGATTACCGAGTCCTTTTCCATAATCCCTCCTTGTTGGCCTTTTTAAAGGTCGAACCTCCGGAACACAATACAAGCATTTTGGCCACCAAAGCCAAAGCTGTTAGACAGCACTACATCAACTTTTTGGCGTCGAGCTTGGTTAGGTACGTAATAAAGGTCACAAGCGGGGTCTGGGTATTCATAGTTTATGGTAGGGTGGATGATGCCATCGGTTATGGTTTTGATGCAAGCAATGGCCTCCAAGGCTCCCGAGGCCCCCAAGGAGTGGCCGGTCATGGACTTTGTGGAGCTGATGGGTAAGCGATAGGCGTGATCGCCAAAAAGCCTCTTGATAGCCATAGTTTCGGTGACATCGTTGAGGGGAGTGGAGGTACCGTGGGCGTTGATGTAGTCAATGTCGTTGGGACTGAGGCCGGCGTCCTCCAGTGCCCACCGCATGGCGTTCATAGCACCGGTGCCGTCGCCATCGGGGGCCACAATATGGTAAGCATCGGAGGAGACCCCGTAGCCCACTAACTCAGCCAGGATGGGGGCTCCCCGACTTCGGGCGTGTTCTAGGGTCTCGAGTATAAGGATGGCAGCACCCTCTGCGGGGACGAAGCCATCGCGATGAGCATCAAAAGGTCGGCTGGCTTTTGTGGGTTCTTCGTTTTTAGTGGTGAGGGCCCGCATGACACAAAACCCGGCTAGACCCAATTGACTAATTCCAGCCTCGGTACCACCAGCGACCATGACATCGGCCCTTCCCGACAATATGACCTCCCTGGCCTCGCCGATAGCCTGAGTGCCGGCGGCACAGGCTGTTATAATGGTAGAATTGTACCCTCTGATGCCAAATAGGAGGCTAATTTGGGAGGCGGCCATGTTGGGTAGGATCATGGGCATAAAAAAGGGATTGATCCTCATGCCTCCCTTGGCCACCAGCACGCGGCACCCTTCTTCTGTGGTCGGAAAACCTCCGTTGCCATTGCCTAATAGCACTCCTACCCGCTCCATGTTCTCCCGGGAAAGATCCAATTGGGCGTCCTCCATAGCCATACGGGCGGCTGCTATTGCAAGTTGGCTGAAGCGGGCCATACGCCGTGCCTCTTTAGGCTCTATGTAGTCAGCGGGATCAAAGTCCTTGACCTCTCCGGCTATGGTACAAGGAAAGCCCTTTGTGTCACATAGAGTCATGGGGCCGATGCCCGATCGTCCCTTTATTAGGCCCTGCCAGAACTCCTCTACCGTAAGTCCCAAAGGGCTCACTGCCCCCATCCCCGTAGCTACCACCCGTCGAGGAGAGCTGTTTTTACGATGTGCTCCTAAGTTGTTGGATAACATAGCCTCTTGCTGTAAAGGCTTAAAGCCAAGCCCTTGGTGTGGATCACGATTGTCTTGCCAACCTGGGGGAAGCATCCCGACATTGGATGGCTTCCGCTACGATGAAAAGGGAGCCAGTAATGCAAATTAGATCTCTCTCTTCAGCCTGGGCAAGGGCTTGAGTCAGTGCTTGGGCCACATTTTCCCTGACTTGTGCGGTCAACCCTAGTTTAGTAAAGGCCTCTGCTAGAAGCTCTGGGTTTGCTGCCCGAGGGTGTTGGGAACGACTAACCATTACCTCATCGGCTAGGGGGCTTAATTCCTTCACTATGCCCTCTATGTCTTTATCCGAAGACGTTCCTATTATAAGGATTAGTCGGTCGAAGTCAAGATATTCTAGGAGTGCTTCCTTAAGACGCCGTGCTGAGTGGGCGTTATGGGCTCCATCGGCCACAACCAGGGGGCTTCGCTGTAGGATCTCTAACCGTCCTCGCCATCTCACTTGGGATAGTCCATCCGCCATAGCGGTAGGGGCCAAGGTTATCCCTTGGCTTTGTAATATTTCTAAGGCGGCGACTACAGCGGCTGCGTTCTCCAATTGGTGACGGCCTAGAAGGGGAAGCCAAAGCTCATATTGAGCGATGTTTCCTTTCATTTGGAAAGATTGCCCCTCCATGTCGGCGGAGAGGAGTTGCCAGGTTATGTCCTCGCCAACCATGGTCAATGGGGCGTTTAGTTCGCTACATCGGTTCTTAATCACCGTTGCAGCCTCGGAGGTTTGGGGAGCACTTACTATTGGTATTCCAGGCTTGATTATGCCCGCTTTCTCGGCCGCGATCTGGCTAAAGGTGTCGCCTAAAATGGCGGTGTGGTCGAGGCTGATAGCGGTGATGACGCAGACATTAGGCTCCACCACATTAGTGGCGTCCAGCCGTCCTCCTAAACCTGTTTCTATCACCTGAAATTGTGCCCCTTTTCCCCGAAAATAGGCGAAGGCCAAGGCGGTCAATACTTCAAAGTAGGTGAGGGAGCCATAAGTGGTGTCCTCCCTTTGGGCCTCGAGGCAAGAATGAAGTCTTGTGACCAAGGCTGCCAGTTCGACCTCAGGGATTGGCTCGCCGTCTATCCTTATTCGTTCCCGCAGATTATGGAGGTGAGGCGAAGTAAAGAGCCCTGTGGAATATCCGGCTGCGGTGAGGACGGCAGCGATCATGGCGGCAGTGCTGCCTTTGCCTTTAGTGCCGGCTATGTGGACAATGTGGCCCCAGCGATGAGGATTTTCCAGCCTATTCAAAAGGTGCTCCATGCGCCTTAAATCGAAGCGAGCCGGCGCATAAAGGGTGGCAGGTGATTTTTCGTAGTCGATGAAACTTTCGATATAGGCGACGGCCTCAGGGTAATTCATAGCATCTATTCCTTCGGCGAATGGATAGAATAAGGTAAGTGTATTATAGCATTGGGGCCTTGCTCTACAAGGGCTCAGGACCATTAGCTGTTGAATGATTCCCCCTTTCCTTGACAGCGATATTGCTCCCTTGCTAAACTTAAGCAATGGTTAACGCTAGCCTCTTTTTCAAGAACGGCCTACGCTGCCTTGACACTTTAGTTGGTATGAATTCTCGGGGGCTTCTTAGTAGATTGAGAGTGGATTTTGAAGCAGACTAAACCTTGGCCTGAGTTGCGGTCACCACAACCCCTTAGCAAAGGCTTGGTAGAGGTTTACACTGGTGACGGTAAGGGCAAAACCACCGCCGCTTTAGGAGTTGCTTTGCGAGCAGCGGGCCACGGGCTACGGGTTCACATAGTCTTTTTTATGAAGGGAGACTCTCGTTACGGCGAACAGGAGATTCTAGCAAAATTACCTGGTGTTACCTTCGCCCGTTTTGGATTTGAGGAATTTGTTAATCCAAACCAGGTGAAAGAAGCGGAAAAGGAACAAGCCAGGGAAGCTCTGGTTGCGGGACGGGAGGCTGTGCTAAGCGGCGACTATGATGTGGTGATTTTGGATGAAATCAATGTGGCCTTAGGTTGGAAATTGCTGGGGTTGGACGCAGTGCTGCAATTGGTCAAGGAGAAGCCTGCGAAGGTGGAGCTTATACTCACTGGACGTTATGCTCCTCCTGAGATCATAGAGGTAGCGGATTTGGTCACTGAAATGAAATGTATAAAACATCCCTTCAACAAGGGCACCTTGGCCAGAGGTGGCATTGACTATTAAGGGAAAATCTTCGGGAGGCGCGTCTATGTTTAACCCTCAAGATCTGGAGAAACTTAAGAGGCGTGAGGCTCAGTGGCAGGAGAAAGCCTCCTCTAACCAGTCACAAAAGGATCCCACTACCCTTTCGGGTATCCCGGTTCAGGACCTGTATACCCCCACTGATATAGCCAAGCTGGACTATCTTCGAGATTTAGGCCTGCCTGGAGAATATCCTTTTGTCCGGGGCAACCATCCCACGGGTTATCGGGGGCGCCTGTGGACGATGCGGATGTTTGCTGGCTATGGCACCGCCGAGGAAACCAACTCCCGCTTTAAATATCTTCTCAGCCATGGAGAAACGGGGTTGAGCACGGCCTTCGATATGCCTACCCTTATGGGGTATGATACCGATGATCCCCATGCCTTGGGGGAGTTTGGCAAATGTGGGGTGGCTATATCCTCCCTGGCCGATATGGAGGCTCTCTTCGATGGCATACCCATGGGAGATGTGAGCACCTCCATGACCATCAATAGCCCAGCGGCAGTGATCTGGGCCATGTACATAGTTGCCGCCGAAAAACAGGGCGTTTCTCCCAAAAAGCTGAGGGGCACCATTCAAAACGATATCCTTAAAGAGTTCATTGCTCAAAACGAGTATATCTTTCCTATCAAGCCCTCTTTGCGCCTGGTTGTGGATACCTTCGAATTCGGCATGAAACAAGTACCCCTTTGGAATACTATAAGCATCAGCGGATACCATATTCGAGAGGCGGGGGCCACCGCTGTCCAAGAGCTTGCTTTCACTCTGGCCGACGGCCTGACCTACGTAGAGGCCGGCATAGAGCGGGGTCTTGAGGTGGATGATTTCGCTTCCCGTCTCAGCTTCTTTTTCAACTCTCACAATGACTTCTTTGAAGAGATAGCCAAATTTCGCGCTGGGCGACTTATTTGGGCTAGGGAGATGAGGGAGCGTTTCAAAGCCCAAAATGAGAGGTCCTGGTGGCTGCGCTTCCACACCCAAACAGCAGGATGCGCCCTAACCGCCCAGCAGCCCCTTAACAACATCGTGAGGGTCACCCTTCAAGCCCTAGCCGCCGTGCTTGGCGGAACCCAATCTCTCCATACCAACTCCATGGACGAGGCCTGGGCCCTGCCTTCGGAGGAGGCCGTCCGGATCGCCCTACGCACCCAGCAGATCATAGCCCACGAAAGTGGGGTTACTTATAGTGTCGATCCCCTGGGGGGCAGCTTCCTTGTGGAAGCTCTAACCAAGGAGATGGAAAAGGCCGTCGATCGCTACTTCGCCCGTATCGAAGAGCTGGGTGGGGTAGTTCCGGCCATTGAGAAAGGCTTCTTTCAAAGCGAGATCGCCGATGCCGCTTATCGCTATCAACGTGAGATTGAGACCAAGGATCGAATAATAGTCGGTGTAAATGAGCACCAAACGGAGGAATCCCTCAATATACCCCTATTAAAAATGGATGAAGTAGGCGAAAGGCATCACTTGGAGCGGCTGAAGGAGGTGCGGCGACAACGGGACAATCGGGAGGTGATGAGCCGCCTCCGAGAGTTGCACCAAGCTGCCCAAGGTGATAAAAACCTTATGCCTTATTTTGTTGAGGCAGTTCGGGCGTACGCTACTTTGGGCGAGATCTGTGGGGTTCTGAGGGAGGTATTTGGGGAATACAGGGCGTTTTCTGCGGCTTAATAATTAAATAAATCGAGGAGGTGGTTATGATCACTCTAAGCGTAATCAAAGCGGATATAGGTGGCTACGTGGGTCACTCCAGTTCTCATCCCGCCATTTTGGAGCAAGCGCGGGAAGGTCTGGAGGTTGCCCGCAAGGATGGACTGCTAGCGGATTTCAGGGTTTTGGCTTGTGGCGATGACCTCCAGCTTATTATGACCCATGAGCAAGGCGAGGACAATGAGCGCATCCATAAGCTATCATGGGACATCTTCGAGGCCGGCACCGAGCTGGCCAAAAAATTGAAGCTTTATGGAGCCGGTCAAGATTTGCTAAGCGATACCTTCTCCGGCAATGTTAAGGGCATGGGGCCAGGCGTGGCCGAGATGGCCTTCGAAGAGCGCCCTTCCGAGCCAATAATCATATTTATGGCCGATAAGACCTCAGCCGGAGCTTGGAACTTTCCCCTCTACAAAATGTTTGCCGATCCCTTCAACACCATTGGACTAGTCATCGCCCCTGTTATGCATTCAGGATTCGCCTTCGAGATACATGATGTGAAGGAGCATAAAAAGATCACTCTGAATACGCCATCTGAAATTTATGATTTGCTGGTCTTTTTGGGGGCTCCCTCCCGTTATGCGGTGAAATCCGTTTACCATAGAGAAACCAATGAGATAGCTGCTGTTTCCTCCACCCAGAGACTTTCCTTTATAGCTGGACGCTACGTGGGTAAAGATGACCCGGTATGCGTGGTGCGGGCCCAAAACCAGTTCCCTGCGGTAGGAGAAGTGTTGGAGCCTTTTACTTTACCTTTCATTGTGGAAGGCTGGATGCGAGGCTCCCACCATGGGCCGTTGATGCCGGTGGCCTTTAATGATGCCAATCCCAGCCGCTTTGATGGTCCGCCTCGGGTTATCGCTGCTGGCTTCCAGATCGCCAATGGCCAATTGGTGGGCCCCAGAGACATGTTCGATGATCCAGGCTTCGATGAGGCCCGCCGCCATGCCAACGATATAGCTTACTACATGCGTCATCATGGTCCTTTTGAGCCCCATCGCCTACCCTTGGACGAAATGGAATACACTACCATGCCTCAGGTGATGGTAAAGCTCGCCGACCGGTTTACCGATATCTAAAGGAGCTATGCCAAAGCTCCTATTGGCCACCCACAACAAGGCCAAGATTGAAGAATATCATCTTCTTTTAGAGAGGATACCTTATCAACTGACCACCCTGGCCAAAAAGAGTATAACCAGGGTGGTCGCTGAGGATGGCACCACCTACGAGGAGAACGCCACCCTTAAAGCCACCATTTACGCCAAATCCAGCGGCCTCCTTACCCTGGCCGATGATTCGGGATTGGAGGTGGAGGCTTTGGGTGGCGAGCCTGGGCCCCGGGCGGCCCGCTACGCCGGCGAGGGAGCCTCGGATAAAGACAGGATAGATTATCTTTTAGCCAAGTTAGCCGGCATTCCTTGGGAGAGACGGGGGGCTCTCTTTCGCTGCGTGATAGCTATCGCCACTCCCGAGGGCAAGTTGGAGCTATGCCAAGGGCAATGCGAGGGTATCATTGCCCTGGAGCCACAAGGCAGTTATGGCTTTGGCTATGACCCTATCTTCTACTTACCTACGCTGGACAAAACCATGGCCCAGTTGCCTTTGGCCATCAAAAACCAGTATAGCCACCGGGCTCGGGCAGCGGAAAAAGCAAGTGTCATCCTGAAGCGCTTGTCAAGGGTAACCGTAAAATAGTATCATACTAGCATACTTGTTCTAAAAAACAGGCCAAAAGAGGCACGGCAAAGACAAGTGCAGGTTGCGGAGAAGTCCCAAGAGCGGGCACCATGACGCGAGTGGCCAGGCTTCGATTCGATAAGATCGGCTATTGGTCTGAGATAAAACTCGACATCATCAGGAAGTATGCTGTTGCCTATTCCCAGATATTGAGCGCCCAAAGAGATCCTGCTTTCCACCATGTTTACGTGGACGCCTTCGCAGGAGCGGGGCAACACATTTCCAAGAAGACCGGTCGTCCTGTGGCAGGCAGTCCCCTGAACGCTCTCAGCGTCCATCCCCCGTTTAGGGAGTACCACTTCATAGAACTTGTCGCTGAGAAGGCAGATGCTTTGCGGGCCGCTGTGGGCCAGCAGCCCACTGTCCACGTGCATACGGGTGACTGCAACCACCTACTGCTGGAACAAATCTTCCCGCAATTACGCTATGAGGACTACCGGCGCGCCCTGGTGCTGCTGGACCCCTACGGCTTGCATCTCGACTGGGAGGTAATTCACACGGCAGGGAGCATGCGGAGCATAGAGATATTCTTGAACTTTCCGGTAGCCGACATGAACCGCAACGTTCTCTGGCGCTACCGTCCCGACGAGGTTGATGAGCGAGACAGCTACAGAATGAATAGATATTGGGGTGATGAATCTTGGCGGGAGATTGTTTATGAGATTCAGGGCAGACTGTTTGGCTGTCCAGTAGAAGTCAAGACAAGCAACGCCAATGCTATAATCGCTGAGGCATTCCGTAAGCGCTTGGAAGGGGTGGCTGGGTTTAAACATGTTCCCAAGCCGATTCCGATGAGGAATGCACAGGGGGCGACAATCTATTATTATTCTTTGGATCACACAACCCAGTTGCTCAAGATATTGTTGAACAGATATTTGATAAATATCGTGACAGGGGCATAATTTAATGAGCAATATCACACACATCGAATGGACTAATGCTACTTGGAACCCGGTCACCGGATGCACCAAGGTCAGCCCGGGCTGCAA
>JACQTR010000051.1 GCA_016210705.1 Chloroflexota bacterium
CACCGTACCCGACTCGCTGGGTCGAGGTTTCCCGCTTACTCGTCTCCGTCGCTGCTTTTGCTATACAAAATACCAAACGGCGGGAGGAAAGTCAAGTTGCTTAATTTACTCACACCAGGGGGCGCAACCTACGCAGCAAAGTCCCCGTTTCTTCACTACTCAAGACATGGGCAGCGGCCAAAAAAGCCATGCCACCCAGCCCCACACCTCCCATTACCACTACCCAGGGTCGAAAGTTCAAAGCAATAAGGAAAATAACCAGTATCGCTCCCATAACCGCGCTGGCTATACAGGTTTTAACTACAGACCTCACTACTTGCCTTTCCTCCAACCCTCCCAAACGGCGGCCCAATACCCACCACAGAGCAGTGGCCTCCAGGGCTGTAGCCACCGACATGCTCAAGGCCAGCCCTCCTTGATCTAGGAAGCGGATGAGGATGAGCCCTAATACGATGTGAATGCCGGTTCCTACTATGGCAAAGACCACCGGCGTCCTGGTGTCGTGGAGAGCATAAAAGCCTCGAGAGAGGATCTCCACCGCGGCATAGCCGCTAAGGCCCAAAGAATAGAAAAGGAGAGCCCAAGAGGTGGCCTTAGTGGATTCAGCGGCGAAAAGCCCCCGTTGAAAAATGAGGGCCACTAGGTCGTTTCGCATTAGGGCAAGGCCTACCGTAGCCGGTATAGTCAGGAACAGAACAAGGCGCAGGGTGACGACTAGGGTACGTTTTAAAGCGTCTAGATGCTCCGCTGCTGCCTGTTCCGCCAAAGAAGGGAAGACAGCAGTACCTACAGCCATGCCGAAAACCCCCACTGGTAACATCAACAGCGCCCACGCGTAACTTAAAGCCGCCAAACTGCCTGAGACTAGAGTAGAAGCTAAGATAGTTGTGACCAAAAAGTTCGTCTGCATGGCCGCTAGACCAAACACGCGGGGCAGCATTAGGCGTCCTACTTCCCTCACGCCGGGATGGCTTAGCCTTGCCTCCAGGCGATAGCGCATGCCCACCTTAGAGAGCCCTGGCACCTGGATAATGAGATGGAGGAACGAACCCACCACCACTCCTACCGCCAGCCCGCGCACCCCCAAAGGCCCGGATAAAAATACTGCCCCACCAATAATCGACAAGTTATAAAGAACAGGCGCTAAAGCGGGGAAAAAGAAATGATAGCGGGCGTTCAGTATCCCAGTAATGATGCCACTCACACAAAAAAAGATAGATGAGAGAAGCATGATACGGGTAAGGATAACAGTGAGCTCTTTCAATGAGGTCGAGAAGCCAGGCACCGTAAGAGGCACCAGCCAAGGAGCGACTATCAAAGCCAAAAGAGTAACTACCAGGGTGAAAATCAGGATAAGATTGAGGACAGAACTGGCCAACCTCCAGGCCTCTTGGGGGTCTCCCTTAGTCAAGTAGCGAGCGAAGGTAGGAATAAAGGCACTACCCAAAGTGGCCCCCGCCAAAAGCTGAAAAATGAGGTCGGGGACCCGAAAAGCGGCGAAATAGGCGTCCAACTCGGGGCTAGTGCCAAAGGCATCACCGATCACCATATTGCGTACTAGCCCCAGAAACCGGCTGGCCACAAACCCCGCCACCACCGTCAGGGCGGCGGTGCCTAACCCCCGCGATTCTACCTCCATGGGCCTCCTAAGACGGTGCTTGCCTCATATGGAAAAGATATTAACCCCTCAAGTCAGGGGTGTCAACGAAGTTGCCACTTCCCAAAAGGATGCCAACCTGTTATACTTTCGCTGGTCGCAGAGCAGGAAGGGTGATATTTCATGCCTACAATGGCCATAATTGGTGGTCAGTGGGGAGACGAAGGCAAAGGCAAGATCGTTGACCTAATGGCCGAGAAGGCCAAGGTAGTAGCTCGTTTTTCTGGGGGAAGCAACGCTGGCCACACTGTTATCCATAAGGGACAGGAATTCGGATTACACCTTATCCCTTCAGGTATATTTTACCCTCAGGTGACCTGCGTCATCGGCAACGGCGTGGTGATCGACCCCGCTTTACTCCTCAAGGAAATCGATCTCCTTAACCAGCGAGGGGTGAGCACCGCCAATTTGGTCATCAGCGATCGGGCCCACTTAGTCATGCCCTATCATATCCTCCTCGATGGTTTGGAAGAGGAGGCCAGGGGGGGAAGCGCCATAGGCACCACCCGCAAAGGCATAGGCCCTGTTTTTGCCGACAAAGTGGCGCGTCTGGGCATTCGTGCCGGAGACCTTTTGGAAAACGATGCCTTCTATTCTCGCCTACAAACGGTGCTCCCACACAAGAACAAAATATTAACCCTCATTTATGGGGTACCGCCTCTCTCGACGGAGGATATCTGCAGCCAGTATCTGGCTTATGGAGAGCGTCTGGCTCCCTATATCAGGGATACGGAGTCCATAGTCCAGGAGGCCTTGGCCCGGGGGGAATGGGTGTTGCTCGAGGGAGCTCAAGGCACTATGCTTGACCCAGAGTTTGGCACCTATCCCTACGTAACATCGGGGACGCCTACGGTGGCAGGGGCTTGCACTGGGTTGGGGATCAGCCCCACCCAGATCACCTCTATACTAGGTATCTATAAAGTCTACACCACTCGAGTGGGCAGTGGCCCCTTGCCCACCGAGCTGTGCGATGAAACTGGCGACCAGATTCGAGAGCTGGCCCACGAGTTCGGCACCACCACGGGGCGGCCGCGGCGCTGTGGCTGGTTCGATGGCGTGGTCGGCCGCTATAGTGCCCGGGTCAATGGCTTTACCACGGTGGCCCTTACCCGGCTGGACATCCTCGACTCTTTGCCTAAGATCAAGGTCTGCATTGGCTATGAGGTAGAAGGTAAATTTTTGCAGTATCCCCCAGCTAACGCAGCCACCCTGGAAAAATGTAAACCTATTTATGAAGATATGGCCGGCTGGCAAAAGCCCACCAGCCACCTGCGTCACTTCCAAGACCTGCCCGCGGAGGCCCAAGCCTACGTTAACCGACTGGAGAAGATCATCAGCAGCCCTATCGCCCTCATCTCGGTGGGCCCCAGTCGAGAGCAGGTTATCGTAATCAAACCGCTCATATAAGCCGCCAGATAAAAAAGGCGAGCCAACTCCGACCGAGTGAGCTCGTCTCACTTCTTACCCCGCTCCGGGCTGTTGTTGTTAGACTCATTTCCTAGTAGAGGATGCAAGGAGGGCACAATGAAGAAATATGATCTCATTATCATAGGCGGAGGTTCAGCCGCCTTCGCTGCCGCGACCAAGGCTGCCGACCTTGGTAAGACTGTACTTATGGTTAACAGCGGGCTCCCGCTCGGCGGAACATGCGTTAATGTAGGCTGTATGCCGAGTAAAAATCTGCTAACTCAGGGTGATGAGTTTTATTACAACCAGCGTTCGAGGTTCAAGTCTCTACGAAATAGTGCGGGGCCTTCATTCGATTTCCGGGCTGCTATCAAGGAAAAGGATCGGATGGTAGAAAAAGCTCGGAGGCAGAACTATACCAGAGTCTTAAAGAGTCTGAAGGGTGTAACACTCCTCGAAGAAAGGGCACGACTAATGGACCCCAACCAGGTAGAAGCAGCAGGTCAAATCTACGAAGCCGATAAAATTATCATTGCCGTAGGAGCCTCAACCAAGTCGCTGCCAATTCCAGGTTTAGATACGGTGCGTTGGCTGAACAATAAAACCGCAATGCAGCTTCAGAGCCTACCTGCTTCTATGACTCTTATTGGCGGTGGTCCGTTAGGACTAGAGTTTGCCCAGATGTTCGCACATTTCGGAACCAAAATTACCACCCTCGAGGCGACGGAACACATTCTTCCCAGACACGAACCAGAGATTGCCGCCGA
>JACQTR010000047.1 GCA_016210705.1 Chloroflexota bacterium
CTGATCTCCACGAAGAGGTATGGGGGCAGTTTGCCGATGCGTTTAGCTAATCGCATGGCCTAAACCTAAAGGGAATGCAGGGCTTTGTTGGTGGCTTCCACGCATAGATTATGCTCCTTCAGCATTTTGCCGCTCAAAGCTTGTACCCATAGAGAAGTTTTAAAGGCGCCCATGCCAATATTACCGAGGGTCCCTTTTTCTGATAATGCATTGTTTGCTTCTCCCAAGACCCCCAGGCCGGCGCGTCGCCATTGCCAGACCATCTCCGGGCTAAGCTCTTCAGGCATGACGAATTTGGAGATTAAGCTCATATCGGGGCGAACATAATCAACTAAGGATTCCTCTCCCCATCCGCTCTCTCGCATTGTTAAATAGATGGCCAGCTTAACCACTTCCTCTTGGTCTATCTCTGGGTCCTGGGATAAGAATCCTACGATTATGGCAGTGGGCCAGTCTAAGCCATTTTTAAACTTGGGCATAACTCAAAGTCCTCTAATCTGATTTTATACCAGATAATCTCTTAGCAAAGCTACCAAACCTTTAATAGCATCAATCTGCCAACTTTTTTCCATGACTTAGGAAAATAATTTCCTGAAGAGTTCCAACTTGCAAGTTGTGCTAAAAATAAATGATCTATTTGAAGGTAGGCTGATTTCAAGGCTGCTGTAAACTCTAGTGGTTCTATAGAATCGCCAAAAAGCCAATTACTCAATTCAATCACTCCTACCTTGACAACAGAAGGCCCATAATCAACAAACTTTTTTGAAATGTGATCCAAGGCCTCCCATAAGTCCTCAGGGGCAGGTTTTTTCGAAAACCGTCCCATCTTTAGGACAGAGATACTTGACCCGTCGTGACTCTCTCGAACTAAGCAATATTCATAATTAATGAATTTGAAGTATAAAAGGCGACCATCGGAATCGTTCGCAAGCTCTTCTATTTTTGTTAATAACGTTTCCAAGAAGTGAGGCCATTTACTTGTGTTCTGCATAGGCATATAGCAGGGCCAAGGCACGTATAACGTGTAGCTACCTTTTACGGTTTCTTGCCCCTCAAACCATTCTTCAACAGCATGACGGAACTTGGGAAAAATTGTATCATACTCGAACTCTCTCCGGCATTTTTCTGCTCTTCGGGTAACTTCTATCACGCCGCATTGCTCGCCTGATCTATCACAAAACGCAAACTCAGGAGCGCCCTCGTGCTCGTCTAACCGAGGGCCGAGCTGGAATAATGTTCCACAGCAATCACCAAGGTATATGCAGATAGCCTCACATATTTCTTTATCTATTTCTTTATTCGATAATCTAGTTCGCACTAGCCCACTCCCCCTTGAACACATATGCCAGATGCGTGCTCAAGAACACCTCCCCTACTCTATCCCAGGCCACGGTCATTGTGCCCCCTCGATATATTATGTCAACTTCCTTTTCAGCTAGCTCCTTAAGCTGGGCGGCCACAGCCACAGCGCACGCCCCGGTGCCGCAAGAAAGGGTCTCTCCAGCGCCCCGCTCCCAAACACGGGCCTTGATCTGGCTCTTATCCATTACCTGGGCCACCTCAAAATTTACCCTTCGAGGAAAGATGGGATGATGTTCCACCCGAGGGCCTATTTGATCCAAAGGAAAAGAGGCCACGTCCTCTACGAAGGCCACCGCATGGGGGTTGCCCATGGATAGGCAGGAGAGGCGCAGCTCCATCTCCCCTACTTGTAAGGGGTAATCCAGGATGGGCGTGTCACCCTCTGGGACGAGCATGGGGATTTGCTTAGCTCGAAATTGGGGCAGGCCCATGCTTACCCTAACGCTGGCGACCGTATTTCCCTCTCTTTGGGCCTGGACAGTTCTCATCCCGGCCGGAGTTTCAATGGTCACCTGAGTGACCTTAGAATCGGACAGCTTGGCTTCGATGACATGTTTGGCAAAGCAGGCGATGCCATTGCCACACATCTCGGCCTCAGAGCCATCGGGGTTGAACATACGCATAGCGAAGTCGGCCTTGGATGAGGGCAAAACCAAAATCAGGCCATCGGCGCCAACCCCCTTATGGCGATGGCACATGCTTTTTGCTAATGCTGGCCAGTCTGCTGACTTATTATTAGCGTCAATCAAGAGGAAGTCGTTGCCGGCGGCCTCCATCTTGATGAAGTTCATTTAGCCTCCGATTCCTGCTTTGTGACTTCACCATATTTTTGGCAATACTCCCGGCATTTCCGGCAGCAGTTGGCTATAGCCATCCCCAAAATAAACCCCAAAAGGAAACGCTTCATCTAACACCTCCTGCCAGGGCACTTCCCTGAGCAACAAGCTCCGATATGGGTTTCTTTATGTTGTCCTTTATGTCAAACCAACGAATCCTTTGGTCCCCCGGTCGAAACCAAGCATATTGATGACGAGCCAGACGATGGGTTTCGTATTTCATTTGTTGTATAGCTGTGGCCAGGTCTAGCTTACCTTCAAGGTACTTTATCATTTGTTTATACCCTACGCTAGACATAGCCGATAGCTGGGGGCTGTAGCCCCGCTCTAGAAGGCCTCTGACCTCTTCCACCAAGCCAGCCTTCACCATAGCCTCCACGCGCTCATCTATCCTTCGATAAAGGTCTTCTCTACCAGTGGTCAAGCCGACAACAATGAATGGAAAAGGAGGTGGCAACTTCCGTTGAAATTGAGAGAAAGGCATGCCCGTTTTTAGGCAAACCTCCAAGGCTCGAATCACGCGCCGTGTGTTGCGGGAATCGATCCTTTGCGCCGCTTGGGGATCAACCTTCATCAATTCCTGATAGAGCTTCTGGCTATCTTGAGCCTCCAATGTGTGACGCAACTCCCAATGAGGCGGCACCGAAGGAATTTGCCAACCCTCTACCACCGCCCAAACATAGAGACCACTTCCCCCTACCAGCAAAGGCCATCGGCCCCGTGCAAAGATATCGGCGATGGCTTCATAAGCCAGCCTCTGATATTGCGCTAGGCTAAATTCCTCGTCTGGGCTTACTATCTCGATAAGATGGTGAGGGACTAGAGCCTGTTCTTTAGGGCTGGGCTTAGCGGTGCCGATATTCATAAAGCGATAAACTTGGCGGCTATCGGCGTTTACAACCTCGCCACACAAAATTTGGGCCAACTCCAAAGCCAAACGGCTTTTGCCCGCTGCCGTGGGCCCTACGATGGCGATGACCGGCTTCATTTTTTACCTTTTACTGCCGCTGTTTGCTCCACAATGGCGATGAACTCATCGGCCTTAAGGCTGGCTCCACCCACCAAAGCCCCATCGATCTCTTTCTGGCACAGGAACTCAGCGACATTGGCGCCAGTAACGCTGCCACCGTACTGAATAGGTACCATATCAGCCTGAGCGGCACCATAGAGCCTACCCATTTCGTGACGAATGATAGAGATAGTATCGTTAGCTTGTTCGCCGGTGGCAGCACGTCCCGTTCCGATGGCCCATATAGGTTCGTAGGCCACAACCACCCTCTCCAAGGATGGCACACTAGCCAAGGCTCCCTTGACCTGGCGGGTGATTACCTCCTCCATCAGCCCCTTTTCCCTTTCCTCCAACTTTTCTCCAACGCATATGATGGGTTTTAAGCCAACTTTGAGGGCAGCTTGAACCTTCTTATTGACTATCTCATCGCTCTCGCCAAAGTATTGGCGTCGCTCCGAGTGGCCCAGAACGACATACTGGCATAACCCAGCCAGCATTAAAGGAGAGACCTCCCCTGTGTAGGCGCCCTTCTCCTCAAAATGCATGTTCTGAGCTCCGAGTTTTAGTGAAGAGTTCAGAATAAGTTCCCTCACGGCGGTTAGGGAGACAAAGGGCGGACAGAGAACCTTTTCCACCCCATTGATTGCCTCCAACTTATTGCGCATGGCCTTAACTAAAGCCATGGCCTCAGATACGGTGGTATTCATCTTCCAATTGCCAGCGATAATTGTGGTTCGCATCTTCTAAGCTCCAAACTTACTTAATTTTTTGGCGTGAGCCAAGGCCAAGGTCATAACCTGGGTGGCAGGAAATCTGCCTAGGCCACCTCTATTACAAGCCCTCTCCGAAAATTCAGTCACGGTATCGGGGCGGCACCAAGGAGAGAAAAGCAGAAAAGGAACCGGGTGCCAACTATGTCCTTTGAGAACAGCAGGGGTAGAATGGTCTCCAGTCACTATAACCACATCAGGTTGAAGAGCAAGAAGGCGAGGAATCATTGCATCTACCTGCTCGATAGCCTGTACCTTGTCATCAAACCGCCCGTCCTCCCCAGCAACGTCTGTATCCTTAAAGTGGATATAGAAGAAATCGTAATCCGAGTAATGTTTTTCTAGAGTATCTAACTCCATACCTAAAGTGGTACCGGTGACAAGGACCTCCATTCCCAGTAACCGAGCCAGCCCTTGATACATAGTATAGGGCGCAATGGCAGCAGACTTTAATGGATATATTTCTTCGAATCGGGGTAGGTTGGGGCATTGGGAAAAACCTCGCAAAAGGATCATGTTGGCGGGATGGGAGTCAGCAAGGATCGTCTTTGCCCGGGCAATAAATTCATTAGCTAAGCGAGCAGCTTTTTCACCTTGAGGTGAAAGGGACCGTATAGGTAATGGGGGTAACCCTATTTGCTGAGGGTCCGAGTCTCTTATCTGGTCGGAGAGTCCGACCCCACGAAAGATGGCCACAAAGCGATGCTCTTTCACCGGGGTTACCAGAATTTGGCCATCTCCAGCACTAAGTTGATTTAGCTTCTGGCATAACAAGGCACTTTTTTCACTGGAAATGCGTCCAGCGCGGCGGTCAGTAACAACACCTTGGCCGTCTACAGTGCAAAAATTGCCCCGAGCGGCTACATCTCCTTCGCGAAGCTCTGCGCCGATCCCTAAAGCCTCTATAGCTCCCCGACCTACCATATAAGTTACGGGGTCATAACCAAAAAGGGCTAAGTGAGAAGAGCCACTGCCCGGAGTTACGCCAGGAGCAATGGGTTCCATCAGGCCACAGATAGCTTTGCGTGCCAACTCATCCAAATGGGGCGTTTGGGCTGTTTCCAACTCGGTGCCCACGCCTTCAGCCCTGGGCAAGCCTCCTAAACCATCTAAAACTAAAAGAACTATTTTGGTGGGCGAAGGCTTAGCAATAGACTTTAATTGTTCCCAGCTAAACAGCATCCACCTCCTAATGGGCTAAACTTTGTCGAGAAGCGCAGCAACCCCTGGTAGGGTTTTTCCTTCCAAGAACTCTAAGGTAGCCCCACCCCCCGTGGAAACATGAGTTATTTTGCCAGCTAAGCCCAGCTCTTCCACAGCAGCAGCGGTCTCGCCACCACCTACGATGGTGGTCGCCCGCACCTGAGCGAGGAGTGAAGCTAGAGATCGGGTGCCTTGGGCAAAGGGTGGGAATTCGTAAACCCCCATTGGCCCGTTCCAGAGGATGGTCTGGCACACCTGGACCTGGTCAGAAAATGCCCTCACTGTTTGAGGTCCGATGTCCATTATAAACGCCTGAGGAGGCACCGCCGCTGCCGCCACCGCACGAAAAGAAGTATCGGCTGCGAAATCGTCGCCCACTACCACATCAATAGGAAGGAGAACCTTCACACCTTTGGCTTGGGCCTGCTTTAAAAGCTGAGCAGCGAAGTTCAATTGCTCGTTTTCCACCGCCGAGCGGCCCACAGAATAGCCTTGGGATTTTAGGAAGGTGCAGGCCATGCCTCCCCCCAGTAGCAAAGAGTCCACCTTACCCAGGAGGTTTTCCAGCACTCCCATCTTGGTGCTCACCTTGGCACCGCCAATGATGGCAGCAAAAGGATGCTGAGGGTGGCCCAAGAGTTCTCCCAAGACTGCCAGCTCTTTCTCCATAAGGAATCCGGCTACGGCGGGAAGGTAACGGGCGACACCAGCGGTAGAGGCATGGGCTCGATGGGCCGTGGCAAAGGCATCATTAACATATATGTCTGCCAGACCCGCCAGCGACTGAGCGAAGAGGAGGTCGTTACTTTCTTCCTCAGCGTGAAAGCGCAGGTTTTCCAGGAGAATAACGTCACCCTCTTTCATCTGTTTCACCGCTGCCTCTACTTCTGGGCCAACACAGTCGTTGGTTTTACCTACCTCTTGGCCCAGAAGCTGGGATAGACGTCGCGCTACCCCATCCAAGCGCAACCTATCCACCACTTTGCCTTCAGGACGTCCCAGATGGGAGACCAAGATAATCTTGGCTTGCTCCTGTATCAGGTAACGGAGAGTGGGGAGGGTCGCTCGGATACGGCCATCGTCGGTGATCGATCCGGTCGCCTTATCCAGAGGAACATTATAATCTACCCGGACCAACACCCGTTTGCCTCGAACGTCGATATCCTTAACGGTTTGCTTCACCAGGTTTCCCCCCTTTGTAAAGCTCTTCCAGCTTGATCTTTATTTCCCTAGCCTCGGCCACCGCTTGAGGATCGACATCAAAAACGCTTAGACCCTTTAGATCGGCCTCGATGATTTTAGGGCTGTAGTTAAGAAAGCCCAAAACCTCGAAATCGGTAGCATTATCGAGGATAAATTGGCGATCGGCAGTGTTAGTGGTTTTACAACCTACCACATAACAACGTTGGATGCCTATATCCCGGGCTAAGCTTTTTATGGCTGCTGCCGTTTGCAGGCTCCGCCGGCCTGGCTCTACCACCACAATAAAGGCATCCACCGCCTCAGTGGTACCACGGCCCAGATGCTCCACTCCGGCCTCCATGTCCATAATAACCACCTCAGAACGTCGCAGAAGGAGATGGCTCACTAAGCTGCGGATGAGAACGCTTTCAGGACAGACGCAGCCTCCACCTCCTTGCTTCACCGTACCCATGACCAGTAGCTTAACCCCATCCTTGGTAAAGGAAAAACGTTCCGGAATGTCATCCACACGAGGGTTAAGTTTATAAAATCCCCCTATAGTTCCTGGCTTAGCCCCCGTGCGCTCTTCGATGAGGTCTTTTAGCTCAGATATAGGGTTGATGCGACTGGCCTCCTCTGGAGGTATGCCCAGGGCCGAGGCCAGATTAGCATCAGGGTCAGCATCTATGGCGAGGACGGTGTTGCCCTCGGCGGCGTATAGATAGGCCAGAAGGCTGGCCAAGGTGGTTTTGCCTACCCCACCTTTCCCAGTTATAGCTAACTTCATTGATGTCGTCTTCTCCTCAATTTAACCCACGATTATGTTAATCAATATTCCCGTTCCACCATAAAGGCTGCCACCAGTTTTAGCTCCTCCAGGGCCGGGGAGGTTTTTAGAGCTTCCAATTCTGCTAGAGCCGCCCCATAATGCCTTTGGGCCAGACTCTGGACGTAACCGCGGGCCTCCAAGCTTTCTAGGATGGCTAACACCCGACGAACGTCTCCTTCATCGAGGATATCTCGACCATAGATTTGCAGCAGTTCTTCTTTTTGGCTGTCCTTTGCCGTCTCTAAGCCATAAACCACAGGTAGGGACTTTTTTTTTGTTTGTATGTCGCTGGTGGATTTTCCCGTCAGCTGATCTTGCCCCCAAATACCTAAAATGTCGTCCACCATTTGAAAGGCTAATCCTAGCTGATGGCCACAGCGACGGAACCGTTCTATTAATCCGTGATCCTGGGTGCCGAGGAGAGCTCCCAAGTGAAAAGAACTAGCGAAAAGGGCAGCGGTCTTTCTTTCGATCATGGCCAAATAATCAGCAACGCCGATATCAAGACGTTTCTCGTAAGCTATATCCAGATACTGGCCCTCGCACAATTTAAGACAGGCCTCATCTAGAATTCTCGCTGCCGCCAGCATCTTTGCCTGGTTCGTTCTCCGATCCTTCAGTCTCCACAGTGCGCGACGGGCTAAGACATGCATACCATCGCCAGCGTTTATGGCTTGAGGGATCCCCCATAACCACCACACTGTGGGACGATAGCGGCGCTCGGGACTGGAATCCTCTATGTCGTCGTGAATCAAGGAGAAGTTATGGATGAGTTCCACCGCAGCGGCCGCGGGGAGAGCGATACTATGGTGACCTCCCGCTGCCTCACAAGCTAGAAGACAAAAAGTAGGACGTAGCCCTTTGCCGCTAGCGGCCTGGATAGGTTGGCCTTGATGATCCATCCAGCCCAAGTGGTAGCGCATCATGTCATAAAGAGGGCTCGAACCACCAATGGCGGCTTTCAGCTCTTCCTTAAGCTCCACCTCGTAACGTTGAAAAATGGACGCTAGCTCCATACTATACAAGACTATTCTAAAGGAAAGATGATAGAAAAGCTATAGCTAGTTGGACCTTCGACGGCTCTGGCAACGCCCTGTTCCCGGCCCTTTCCCATTAGGCTGAGCCCTTCAGCAGTGAGCTCAGGGCCAAACTGCTCACGACGAAGCCTGACCTATGTCGAAGGTAAAAGGTAAGCAGTAGTGCCCTATGGATCTTTTATAGCTTTGACCGGGCTGAAGGTTGCTCTAGAAGGGCCAATTCGGGGAAGGAGGACCGAATCCTATGGGCTATGCTTGAAGCGGTGAGGCGGTATTGCAAGCGTAATTGCTCTTGGGAGCCGTGTTGCACAAACTCATCAGGTAGGCCGATACGGATTAACCGTTTGCCTTTTATATCGGCATCGGCCAGTAAACCCAACACAGCACTGCCGAAGCCGCCCGTTAAGACGTTTTCTTCCAAAGTTACCACGCGCTGGGTTCCGTTAAGTAGCTTGAGGACGAGGGGTGAATCCAAAGGCTTTACATAGCGAGCGTTTACCACAGTGCACTGAATGCCCCCTGCGGCCAGGGTTTGGGCTGCCTCTAAAGCTGGGTAAACAGTGGAGCCCAAGGCTAAGATAACCACGTCCTCTCCCCACCGTAACACCTCTCCTTGGCCAACAGGTATCTCTCGCAGTTCTTCATCTAGGGGTACCCCCACTCCATTGCCTCGAGGGTAGCGCACCGCCATAGGTCGGCGCGCTTTTACGGCGGTATAAAGAAGATGCTGAAGCTCATTTTCGTCCTTAGGAGCAGCTATCACCAAGTTGGGGATAGAACCAAGGTAAGAGAGATCGAAAGTGCCCTGGTGGGTTTTCCCATCCTCGCCTACGATGCCAGCTCGATCCAAAGCGAAAACTACTGGTAGATTTTGGATGCAAACATCATGGAGAACCTGATCAAAGGCTCGCTGCAAGAATGTAGAGTAGATGGCCGCTATAGGTATGTAACCCTGGCTGGCCAGACCGGCAGCAAAAGTGACGGCATGTTGTTCGCAGATGCCAACGTCAAAAACCCGCTCTGGAAAGTGTTGAGCCACCAAGTTAGTGCCCGTGCCTTCCTTCATGGCGGCCGTGATGACCACTATTTTGGGGTTGTCTCGAACGAGCTGGAGAACGGTTTTGCCAAAAACTTCGGTGTATGAGATGCTTTTACTTTTATTATCGTTATTATTGTTGGGCGACAGCCCATGGAACTTGACTGCGTCCCTTTCCGCTGGAGCATAACCTTTGCCCTTTTGAGTAATAACCCGTATGAGAGTAGGTTTATCGTTGAATTGCAAAGCTCGGCTTAGGGCAACTCGCAACTGAATAAGGTTGTGGCCATCAATGGGCCCTATATAGGTAAAGCCCAAGGTTTCCCACAAAGTAGGAGGGAAAAACAAGCTCTTGATCCCATCTTTAATCCGTTTTACCGAGTGCGAGAGGACGGTTCCAACAGTCGATCTAGCTAGGAAACGCCGTGTTCTCCCTTTAATATGATGATAGCGGGGATCAAGGCGGACTTTGTTAAGATAATGGGCCAGGGCCCCTATATTAGGAGAAATGGACATAGCGTTATCGTTCAAGATGACGATCAGCCTAGTGCCCAAGTGCCCCGCATGGTTTAAAGCCTCGAAGGCTATGCCCCCAGTGAGAGCCCCGTCGCCGATAACAGCCACCACATGATGATTTTCTTTGGACAGATCACGGGCTTGGGCTATACCTAAAGCTGCTGAAATAGAGGTGCTAGCATGGCCGGTGCCAAAAATATCGTGGGGGCTCTCCTCAGGATCGGGGAAACCGGCGAGGCCACCATATTGGCGTATAGTGGAAAAGCGCTCCTTTCGGCCCGTCAACAGTTTATGTACATAGGACTGGTGGCCTACATCCCATATGATTTTGTCCCTGGGGCTATCTAGGAGGCTATGTAAAACTATCGTTAGCTCTACTACACCCAAATTGGAGGCCAAGTGGCCACCATTGTTAGAAACAACCTTTAAAAGTTCCTGACGCACCTCTTTTGCCAGCTGCTCCAGCTGACGGAGGGTCAAGCCTTTAAGGTCGGCGGGCCCGTTGATTTGGTCTAAAAGCCTTGACACCTGTCTCCCTACGCCAAATTCTTAGATTCTAGCAAGGGAGTTGCCATTAGTCAAGGATGCGGGAGTTATCCTTGGGGGACGGATCTTCCAAAGCGCGGATCTTTTCCAAACGCAGGGCGTGGCGACCACCAACAAATTCGGTAGTCAGGTAAATCTGGACGATCTCCCGGGCCAGACCCTTGCCAATGGCCCATTCTCCCAAGCAAAGCACATTAGCATCGGTATGCTCCCGAGAACGTCGAGCGCTAAAAGTATCGTGGCAAAGGGCAGCCCTGATACCGCGCACCTTATTGGCCGTTATGGACATGCCCACACCGTTGCTGCATACAAGAATGCCGTGGTCGAAACGACCTTCGGCCACGGCCTCGGCAACCGCGCGGGCAATATCCGGATAGTCCACTGAGCGGGTATCATAGCAGCCGAAATCCTCATAAGTATGCCCCATCTCTGTTAGCAAACCGACTATGGTCTGTTTCAAATTCAAACCAGCGTGGTCACTGCCCACCGCAATATGCATCAAGGCCACTCTCCTTCGCTCTTCAGCCCATTCTAACATAAGGAGACCTCTTACTCAACCGCATACCGAGCTTAATTCCCCTGAGCTATATGCTCAAGTAGCTTCCAAAGCCACCCCGCCATTGAAGGATACTGTACCAATGGATAATATTCCCTGGGACAATGTCTTCCGCCATTCTACAACATGGCGACAAAGCGATCAACCGTTATAGAGCGGTCATGTAAAGTGTCCATTCATTCGCAGCCCGTGCCCACGCATAACCTTCCTCATCCTATACATATTACCCCACTGCCTCGCTCATTTGTAGCAGCCAATTTTTACCAAGGAAGCGGTATACCCACGTGTGCCTGGGCTACATCGTACAACAAGCCGAGCTATAAGTTAATGGTTGTCTATTCGTACCGCAGCGCTTCTGCAGGATAGACATTAGCTGCTTGGCGCGCCGGTAAATAAGTGGTCAGAAGCGAAGCAACGTAAGCAATCCCAGCCACTAGCAGGATATTCAGCCACGGGACATGATAAGTAACCCCCTCCAGCGAATCGGACATCATCTCAACAAGGTTATAAGAAAGGCCAAAACCCAAACCAATGCCAATAGCGATACCCAAAAGCGCTATGAAAGACGACTCAAGCAAAAAAGATAACTGCACCATCTCCTTCTGAAAGCCTAAGGCCCGCAGAACACCGATTTGTTGGCGTCTTTCTACTACTGAGCGAGCGGCAATAACCCCTAAAGCGGCGATACCTACTACCAGGCCTAGCCCCATAAACCCCTGAAGCAAATTGTTTATCATTATACTGGTGCCGGCATTAGTGCGGATCTCGTCTGCCATTACTTCGGCCTGAAACCCGTGCTCTAAAAAGTTTGCTTCAAGGGCTTTAGCAATGGTTTTGGCGTCTTGGCCCTCTTTCAGGCGAAACATATACGTCTGTGATGGAGTTGGCTGTCCAAGCAACCTATTGACCGTCTCCTGTGAGGTAATAATACCTTGGGTGTAGAATGCCATTGGATCCACTACTCCAATGACGCGCAGCCGTTGCTCATTCCCTGTACGAGGATCCGTAGCTGAAATGTACACTTCCGGAAGGGTCTCATCCTCCATCCAGAACCCTTCGAGACGGAAGGGTGGCATTGGCCCGCCAACATTGAAGTTTCTTTTGGTAGGTACGAGCATAGAGCTAACCACGGCTGTCCCTGGCTGATTCTGTAGGGCGTTCCAGATCTCTTGTGGTGAGTCATACCCAGGTGCGGTTAGGGCGAACTTATATGTGACGTTGTCGGTGTAGCCTCGATCCACCCCTTGAATGGCGAAATCAACAGGTTCCTGATTTGTCCCCTCCTGCTTTACTTCAACACCGGCGGCTGAAAAGCTGGCCACGGCCTCGAATGCATTAGCCGAAACGGTGCTGCTATCTAAAGCGTTTCCCATATCCGGAATGGGGTTGGCGTAGCTTGTAGTGGCTCTAATATGGAAGCCTCCGGAGAGCCTTTGTGTGTCGTTAAACAAATTGCCTATGGAACTGACTATGAAGGCCATTGTTATCAAAGTAAATACCACCAAGGAGAACATAGCGAGAGTAACGCCAGTGCGGAAGCGGTTTTGCATCGGGTAAGAGACCGCTGTTTTCAATACCGGCGATAGGCCTCGCATTCGTCCGAGGGTAGCTACAGATGCAGCCAGGAGCAAGTCCGAGTTATAGATTACCATCCACACTGCACCAAGAACGATCATTATACCAACAAGAAAGAACATCTCGATCCCTTGCTGCATCTCCGGCAAAAAGGGGTCTAGGGCTCCTACAGGGAGCAGCCACCACACCACCAATCCTAGGCCAGCCACCGTAAAAGCGGCGCGGTCTGGCACGCCAAAACGCCTGACCAGCAGCGGAACTCCGATTATGATAAGCGAAGTGCCCAACATGAAAACTGCTAGCTGCTCGCTTTGAAGGCCGGTCATGGTAAGCATGAGCCCCAACAACGGGAGCAGAATGGCCACAATCAGCCCCTTGAGCCCTCGGCGTTGGATACGGGGCTCGGGGATATCCCGAATAGCCCTGGTTATGTTCAGCCGGCTCACTTGCCAAGAGGAGATAAGTACCACGGTAAACGTAAGCACCATCCCTAGAACATAAGCTATGATTATGCTTCGCCAACTGAAGGCAAAAACAAGCTTCAAGTCCATCTGGCCAAAAGCGACCGCCATTATTCGGGTCATTCCCCATCCTATGAGCACTCCTAGTACGCTGCCCACAGCAGCCGACAGAAGAGCATAAATGGCACCCTCAAAGGTGAACATGCGAATCACGTCGCCTCGCTGGCCACCTATGGCTCGGGCAATACCCAGCTCTCGCTTGCGCTCCGCCGCCAGCATCACGAAGATCAAGAAAATGAGCAGACCGCCTGCAGCAATAGAAAACTGCGCGAACACGAGAAAAACAGTAGAGAAGGTACTCCCCACTTGATCAGCCAAATCCAAGGCATCCTGTTTCACCGGTTTGGCCTCGAGGCCTGTCCCTTCTAGCAGCGGCCCGAGGGCTGACAAAACTGCGTCCGTGTGGGACGCACCCTCAATCCAGCCTCCGCTGTTAGTGATGACGACAGAATTTATTCTACCAACCTTGCCGTCAAACTCCTGGAGTTTTTTCAACGGCACCACCAGCGACAACTTGCCCGCAGGGTTGCCGCCCTTTTCGTACACACCAGCAATTTCAAGCGCAACTGGGGTCGGCCCCAAAAAGACTTGTACGGTATCTCCCGGCCTCGCCTCCAGTTTGTTTGATAGTTCGCTGCTTATGTAAATTTGGTTGGATCGCAAAGATCCAAGAGAAAGCACACTGCCTCCTTTATCCATGAGGCGGTCAAAGCCGCTGTTCTGCTCCTCAGCGATTCCCAGGATGTTCACTTGGGGCTCGCTTAAGCGTGTAGCCGTTGCTACTACTGGTGCACTCTCCTGAATGGCCAGTGCTACACCCTCCACTTCAGAATCGTTAGAAAGGGCTAAGCGGATCTTTTCAAAATAGTTTTCGTCGAAGTAGGCTAAGGCACCAGATGGATCACGGTCTGCCGCTTCTACCGTCACATCCACCTGACCTAAATCCCTCACCGCCTGGGTCCTTATTGAACGAGACAGAGTGTCCCCTGTTGCCAACGAAGCAGAAAAAAGAAGCGTAGCTAACATGAGACCCAACACAATGAGTGCTGTCTGTGCGCGGCGCCGGGGGACGTTGCGCACAGCCATCTTGAACATTACGCGGTTGCGCAAGGCTATTATCCCGGTGATGACGGCTACAACTATAAAGAGAACGACTAGTATAACCATAAGCTGAGTTATCGGCACGCCAAAAAGCTTTTGCATCAGTGCCTCCTATTGAGTGCGGCCTGTTGGATCGCTAGAGGTGGCTCGCTACTGCGCTTTTATGTCAGACGCCTCTGCATAGACCACTTCGTAGTGATCACGACCGGGCGGAGCACGAAAGAAAGAGACGAACTTAGCTACCTGTTCATCATAATAGCCGCTTTCTACACCAGCGGTGGCCGCTTCTTCATTCGCCCACAGGCTAATTATTAGACCCTTGCCTTCAGGAGTGCGTAATACATACAAACCCTTGTACCCCTCCCGTTTCCGTGTCTCAGGAAGGACCAATTCTATAAAACGTTGCAATGCCGTATCAAGACTAATCCGCAAGGTATCAATCTCAAACATCGTGAGTCTGGCAAACATGGTTCCCTCCTCAAGTATCACTTTTAAGCGATTAAAGCATTGTTCGACCGTCAAGCGGGAAAAAGCTCCTCCACAATGCAGCCGTCAGCCATCCTTAAGATGCGATTTGCCCTACGTCCAACAGCAATGTCATGAGTAACGACCACGAAAGTCTGCAACTTTTCTTTGTTCAGCCGGCACAGCAAATCCATCACCTCAGCCGAGGTCTCGCTGTCCAGGTTTCCTGTGGGCTCATCGGCCCATACTATAGCCGGGTTATTTACCAGGGCCCTAGCGATGGTCACTCGCTGCTGCTGCCCACCAGACATCTCCATAGGACGCTTATGGGCTTCCCCAGCCAGGCTCACTAGAGCGAGAGCTTCCAAAGCCTGCTGCCTGGCTATCGATGGTTTTGTTTTGGCCACGAGTAATGGCAGCTCCACATTCTCCACAGCGCTTAGAACAGGCAACAGATTGAACGCCTGAAACACGAAGCCCATCTTCTCGGCCCGATAGCGCGTCCGCTGCCTGTCCGACATGGCAGAGATGGAGGCCCCATCTATCATCACCTCACCTTGGCTAATGTCGTCAATCCCCGATAATACGTTAAGTAGCGTTGTCTTGCCGCAACCTGAAGCCCCCATTATAGCCACCATTTCACCTCGTTCAACATCGAGGCTCACGCCCCTAAGAGCGTGCACTTTCACCCGGCCCGTATCGTAGATTTTGTGGATATCAGTGGCTTGAATAATCGTTCCAATAGGTGAATCTCCTTCGGCTGATATTGCTCGTCCAACTGAGCCAGCGCTGTTCCGAATTCCTTCAAACATACCGCCCTCCGTGGGATTAAATATGAGTGTGCAGACCGATCTGCGAGCCACACCTTCCGGAGAATGCCTGAGCCGCAGGCAGAGTTGCTTTATCTATAGAGAATTCGTTCACTTTACACGAGCCTGCCGCCGTCGCGACACTATAACTAAGGCGCCTATCCCAGCAGCAATCATCAGGCTAGACTGACCACTAAATCCAAGAACACCTACGCACACGGCGTAAACAGCTCCTCCTCAAAGAACCGAGGCCACTAAAGTAATAAGAAGTTGCTTCATTTCCAAGTTCTCTCAGATAATAAAATGATTTTGCATTCTTGCCATCAGTATGATTACCTACCATAGTAGAGCAAGTACAACGCTTTTCGATGGCCCTTTACTAATGAATTCATCGTGCCTTCCAATCGCTCAGACACCTTCTTGAGCGCCCTTTTGACCGCGGTGTTCACCCAGAACGGGGCGACTACCTATTCAATGAGGAAATACGCTTAGCGGCTAATCAATCCCAACCTCACCCTTGCCGCCGTATAAACCGAACGTGCTTGCGAGTGCGTAGTGCTTTAGCATCCGCCGGCACGATGCTAATTGAGCCATCGGTTTCCAGAACCGCCATCCGCACATCAGTGACTTCCGCTATCCCATGCTCGCGAATAGCCATCATTACTTCATCCTCGTTTAGTCCCTCGCGAATCAAGTGCTTGAGCACGAACTTCCCATCGTCAATCAACAAAGTCGGTGATCCTTCTACCGCCCGCCGTAACCACGGCACCCGTTCTCGTGCCTGGGCGACGCCAAAGTTAATTCCTACAAGCACCCCCGCAGCGATAAGCCCACCCGTCACCGAGGTATCCGGCCCAACCATCGCGATTTGCACAGCGTTGGCGATCAACAATATCACTACTAGGTCGAAAGGGGTCATTTGCCCCAGCTCTCGCTTCCCCGCCAGATGGAGGCCAACAAGGAGAGCCACATAAATGATGAACGTCCGCATTGCTATAATCCAGCCGCTGACTCCTAGATTAAACATATTTAGCCCCTCTAAAAACACTTACCTTCGCTGGTTTTTGGATATTTAGCACTGCCAAGGCACTGTTCACGACAGAGTTACGGCAAGCTCGAAAAGGCATACCCAATTCTTGGTCGTTTTTGATGCCGATGTTCGTCCCGATGGTAAGTAAAGGATAAGTTTACGTTCAGAATTTGCCTTCGAAATAGCCCTGAAATCGGTAGAGACCGTACTGGCTATCCGGAGTAAAACTTCTCACCCGCAGGGAGGGGTGTCGCAAAGGGGCAGAAAAAGCCTGGCAGTGGTTCCCTTCCCGGGCTCGCTTAAGAGTTTGATGTAGCCTCCGTGATCGCTCACGATTGCCTGAGCCACGCTAAGGCCTAGCCCCGAACCACGCCGCTTGTCTGTCTTCCTAGTGCTGTAAAAGGGTTCGAATACTTTTTCGATGATATCCTCTGGTATGCCACAGCCCGTATCAATAACATCTAATATTGCATATTGGCTAGGCGGTACATGGTTGTGTAGCCCTAACTGGTGGCCATCGCTCGCATGTCTAGTGACTAGCCTCAATAAGCCGCCACCAGACATAGCGTCAACGGCGTTGGCCACCAGGTTGGAGACTGCCCGCAGAAGCTGCGCTTCTGAACCACTAATAATCAAAGAGCCTGGAACTAGCTCCTCATGGACAGTAATACCAACCATGGCCGTCGACGTCTGATCTACAGCCTTTTTCACAACCTCGTTGAGATCCAATGGAGCGCTTTCAATGCGTCCTCGCCTCGCCAAAGTAAGCAGTTCAGCGTTGATCTCCGACATTTGCTTGGCCATGGCAATTATCGTTTCGCATAGCTTCGTAGCCTCATCTTCAGGCGGAAAACGGCTTTTAAGTATCTCCGCATAGCCCCATATGGGAGTCAGAAGGTTATTAAAGTCGTGAGCCACGTAGCCAGCAATGGTGCCAGCCATCTCTAGCTTTTGGGCTCGCAGAAGCTCTGCCTCCATGCGCTTACGATCGCGGCGTACCTCAGCCTCCTGCAATTCCCGATGAATGGCGGGGACGAGACGGCTCAGGTTGCCCTTCACTACGAAGTCGCGTGCGCCGGCTCGTAGGGCATCTACGGCCATCTCTTCACCGATCTGGCCAGAAACCAGTATGAAGGGGAGGTCGGGTTCCCTCTCTTTCGCCAAACGAAGAGCCTCCAGCCCGCTAAACTGCGGCATCACGTAGTCGGATATGATGATGTCCCACCGTTGTTTGTTAAGGGCTTCTTGCATTGCTGCGGCCGTTTCCACCCGCTCGAACACTAAATCGTAGCCACCTTTACGCAACGCGCGGAGCAATAGAAGAGAGTCTTCTTCGGAGTCCTCAACCATTAGGAGGCGTAGTTGGATTATCAAGCAGATCCCACAATTGGTGGCGGCTCGTTCAATAGGAGCCAGTAAAGCCCCAGTAGCCTGATTGCCTCATGGAACTGGTTGAAATCCACCGGCTTACGTACGTAGCTATTGGCTCCCAGGCTATAGCTTTTCACCAAGTCCTGCTCTTCCTTAGATGATGTTAATACCACGACGGGTATGCACCTTGTCTTCCCATCCGACCGCATTCTCTGCAACACATCTAGCCCGTCTAGCCTGGGAAGTCTCAGGTCGAGCAATACGACCGCCGGCATTAGCCTACCATTGCCCTGCTGTGAGCCAGTAGCGAAGAGATAATCGAGGGCTTCGACACCATCGCGCGCAATGATCACATCATTAGCGATGTTGTTCCGTTTTATGGCGCGAAGCGTAAGATCAACATCATCGGAGTTATCCTCTACCAATAGTATGACCTTTCCCGCCAAGAACTCTCCTCCTTGCCTTCTTTGGCTTGTAACGATTAACTAGCCTTCCGTACCCAGGGTGAAGTAGACAGTTGCTCCCTTTTCTACGACCCCCTCTGCCCAGACACGCCCACCGTGGCGATGTACGATCCTCTGCACGGTCGCCAGGCCGATGCCCGTACCAGGAAACTCTGTTGGGGCATGCAGACGCTGGAAAGGCCCAAAGAGCTTGTCCACGTAAGACATGTCAAAGCCCGCCCCATCGTCACGGACATAATACACCCTTTCACCACCCCGGCGCATCACCCCAAACTTTATCTCCGCACTAGGATGTTTGCTAGTGAACTTAACGGCATTATCTAGCAGGTTTTCCAGAAGCTGACGTAGAAGGAAAGGATCACCTTCCGTAGTCAGACCCTGGGCAACGGTAAAGTCTATCTGACGATGTGGCTCCGCCTTGCGCAGCTCATCCGCGATCGCTTGGGCAACGTTACTCATATTTACAGTTTCATGCCGCATCTCGCTGCGTGTTACCCGCGAAAGCGCCAGCATGTCATCGATAAGCTGGCCCATGCGCTGGCTCGCCGTCCGCACTCGGCTCAAATAGTCTTTGCCCTGCTCATCAAGTTTGGCCGTATAGTCCTCCAGCAGGGCCTGGCTGAAGCCATCAATGCTTCGCAGAGGAGCGCGCAAATCATGCGATACCGAGTAGGTGAATGCCTCCAACTCTTTGGTGCGTTCCTGAACCCGTATTTCCAATTCATCGTGCGCTTTACGCAGCGCCTCTTCGGCCCGTTTTTGCTCGGTGACGTCTACGCCCATCTCCAAGATAAGAGTGGAGCCATCCGTATCGGTGAAAGGAAAGTCATAAACGTAGTAATTGCGGCCGTCTGGGCCCAACCATTCCCACTCAAGAGGGGCCAAGGTCTTCAGAACCTTATATGTTTCGCAAATCTCGCAGGGCTCGGTCCGTCCGAATAGATACTCAAAACAGCGTCGCCCATGAGACTTACCAAAGCGCTCCCGAAAGAAGCGGTTAGCGAAGGGAACCTGATAGTCGGGCGTCAACAGCACCAAGTATAGCGGCAGGGTCTCCAGAACCTCATTGAACCGTTGCCGTTCCTCATCCATGGCCTCGTTGGCTTTTTTTAGCCCCCTCGTCCGCTCTTGAACCCGCGTCTCCAATTCATCCCGCGCTTTGCGTAATTCTTCCTCTACCCTCTTCTGCTCGGTGATATTTTCAAGACAAACTAGGATCTCATTCCTGGCCGTGGGAAGCGGCACCGTTGATAGAAGGAAGGTCTTTTCCTTCGTCTCCCCCTCACGCATAAGGGGGCGTTGCCACTCCACCTGATAATGACTACGTTGGCTCTCTATGGTATCTACTATGGCGAGACGCGCCTTGCAGTCCACGCAAGAAGGACCCCACCCGCAGCCTCGAGGGTCATCCATGGAGTGGAGACATTGTAATGCTTCGCCGCTCTGTAGCCCGAACATTTCCCCCATATCACGTCCGGCGAGCTGCGCGGCAGCTTCGTTAGCTTCAAACACTCGTCGATCTTTATCTAAGACTAACATCGAGACTGGTATACTGGCGAATAAGATTTCCAACAAGCGCTCGCTCTCCGTCAACGCCTGCTCCGAGCGCTTGATCTCGGTGATGTCTTGAAACTGGATCAAATAGCCACCAGGGGGCTTTTGCTCCGTGTTAAAAGGTGTTATCGACATATCCAGCCACATGATGCCGCTTTTTCTGGTATCATATAATTTGAGTCTCTTAGCCTTTTCAAAGTCATAGGCGATTTGAAACCGTACCGGCTCGCCATTGCGTAGCCTCTCCCGCGGTTCCTTGGGCAAGTTGGGGTCAGAAAACATGCTACTTTCTCCTGGCATTTCAAATAGGCCAGGAATTTCAAGAGCTGCTTTATTGACTGAAACAGGTCTCCCCAAGGAATCACAGATGGCGATCCCAATGGGAGAAGATTCAAAAATGCCTCTAAAAATCTCTTCGCTTTCTCTTAACTTCCTCTGCATCTGGCTCTTGTATAGAGACACCTCAATCGCTATATTTAATTCCCTTTCTTGAAAAGGCTTGACTATGTATCCATAGGGCTCGGTCATCTTGGCACGCTGAACCGTGTTTTCATCCGCATAGGCGGTAAGGTATATAACTGGAATCTCAAACTGGGAACGGATCTTCTCAGCAGCCATAATCCCGTCCATATTGCCCGGCAGCAGTATCTCCAGCAACACCAGGTCAGGACGCGTCTTCTCCGCTTTTCTTACCCCTTCCTCTCCAGAATGGGCAATCTCAGGAGTAGGGAATCCCAAACTTGCCAGCCTATGCTGTAAATCTAGTGCTTCAATAGCTTCGTCTTCAACTATGAGCACTCTCTCACTACGCAACGTACTAATCCGCCCCTTCGCTTCCAGAGAATGAAAACACAAACCGGGCTCCAAGGCCAGTGCTGACTTTAATTTCACCTCTTAGCTGGTTTACCAGGGCGCTTACCAGCTTTAATCCTAGTGTGCTGTAACCATGCATTTCAAAGTCTTCAGGTAAGCCTATGCCATTGTCGCTGACGGTCAAAATGAACTTATTACCGGCCTCACGATGCAGCTCAATGCAAATCTCGCCCGAGCCCTCGGCGTGTCTCGAAGCTGGAAATGCGTGTTTCAGCGAATTTGAGACCAGCTCATTGACGACCAAGGCGCAGGGGATTGCCGTATCAATGTCCAAAGAGACGTTTTCCACCCTTAATATCGGCCTTATAAAACTCCCGTTTACCCCATACGAATAAAAAAGGTTAGAGATGAGGCGGCTTATATAGTTGGAAAAGTCTATCTTCGCCATCGACTCGGACTGGTATAGTGTCTCATGAATGAGGGCCATCGAATAAATCCGGTTCTGGCTTTCCTTAAACATTTCAACCGTTTGCGGGTCTTTGACCTGAAGTAGCTGAAGATTAAGCATGCTATGGATGATTTGGAGGTTATTCTTCACCCGGTGATGTATTTCCTTAATAAGAACCTCTTTCTCTACAAGCGAAGCTTTGACCTGCTC
>JACQTR010000048.1 GCA_016210705.1 Chloroflexota bacterium
GAGCATAGAGCATCTTTGCTCTTTTGTCGATCTAGTACCTGTAGCCAGAAATTTAAGCTTTGCCACAGCCCCCTTGAAGGGGGTAATGTTAATATTCCTTTGGCATCCTAACTTAGCCTCTGCGGGTAATGGTTTTTATTTACGCAAGGCGGCGAATTGACACTCTTCTGGTATTGGGATAAGCTGGCGCCAGAGGTAGACTATTGAAAGGAAGAGGGTTTCGCCATGTCTAGTCGAAATAAAGAGGAATGGCGTCGTCAGGTTTTGGAGCCGGCACTGAAGAGATTTCCCCAACGACAGGAGCGTTTTCTTACTAGCGCCGGCATCGAGGAGGAGTGCGTATATACTCCTGAGGACCTAGCCGAAACGGACTATGGAGAAATTATAGGTTATCCGGGGGAATATCCCTTTACCCGAGGTGTCCAGCCTACAATGTACCGTGGTAGGCTTTGGACTATGCGCCAGTACGCAGGCTACGCCTCGGCAGAGGAGACTAACCGACGCAATCGTTATCTTCTGGAGCAGGGACAAACAGGGCTCAGCATCGCCTTTGATCTTCCCACCCAGATGGGCTACGACTCCGACGACTCCCTGGCTCAAGGAGAGGTTGGCAAGGTGGGGGTTCCTATTTGTACCATCCAGGATATGGGGGTTCTGTTCCAGGATATACCTCTGGATAAGGTTAGCACCTCAATGACCATAAATGCCACGGCTCCCATACTCCTGGCTATGTATTTAGTTATGGCGAAGAGGCAGGGAGTAGATTGGGCTAAATTGGATGGAACCATCCAGAACGATATTTTAAAGGAGTATGTAGCTCGGGGCACATATATCTTCCCACCCCGTTTCTCCTTGCGGCTCATTACCGATGTCTTCCAATTTTGCGCTCAGCATGTGCCCCGTTGGAATACCATCAGCATTAGCGGCTATCATATTCGCGAGGCTGGGTCCACCGCTGCTCAAGAGTTGGCTTTCACCTTGGCCAACGCCATCGGCTATGTTCAAGCGGCCATCGACGTGGGACTAGATGTGGATGACTTCGCCGGCAGGCTCTCCTTCTTTTTCGGCGCTCATAATAACCTTTTTGAAGAGGTGGCAAAATTTCGAGCGGCACGGCGGCTATGGGCGCGAATAATGCGAGAGCGATTTGGCGCCAAGGATTCCCGCTCTTGGATGCTCCGCTTTCACACCCAGACTTGTGGCTGTACCCTCACTGCCCAACAGCCCGATAATAACATTATCAGGTGTACTATGCAGACCTTGGCTGCCATTTTGGGAGGGACTCAATCTTTACACACCAATTCCCGGGACGAAGCCTTGGCCTTGCCCAGTGAAGAGGCGGTGCAGATTTCCTTACGTACTCAGCAAATACTCGCTTATGAGAGCGGGGTGGCTGATAGCGTTGATCCTTTGGGAGGGTCGTATATGGTGGAATCTTTGACCGACGCTATAGAGGCCAACGCCAGGGAGTATATGGATAAGATAGAAAGCATGGGAGGGGCCCTAGCTGCCATTGAACAAGGTTACATCCAAAGAGAAATCCAAGAGAGTGCCTATCGATATCAGAGGGATATTGAAGAGGGAGGTCGAATAGTGGTAGGGGTGAACAGGTTCGTTTCCCCTTATCCTTCTATAACCGGCCTCTTGCGAATCGATCGGATGGCTGTGGAGCACCATCTGCGGCGTTTGGACGAAACTAAGCGAAATCGCGATAACTCGAGGGTGGCAGCCTCCCTTGAAGCTTTGAAGAGGGGAGCTCAGGGATCGGAAAACACTATGCCGCTATTTCTGGATTGTGTAGAAGCCCAGGCCACTATTGGGGAGATGTGTGATGTGCTGCGCTCAGTTTTCGGACAGTTCCAAGAGTTGGTAGCCATATAGAGGAGGAAAAATATATGTTCAAAGGCGTTGACCATGTGGCCATAGCTGTAAATAACATTGAGGAGAGTTTGAAGTTCTATAGCGAGGTGTTGGGGCTTGATCCGGGACCGGTTGAAACCTCGGCTGAGCAAGGGGTTAGAGCAGTTCACATACCGGTGGGTCAGGGATCCATTGAGCTTATTGAACCTTTGAGCTCGGATAGTGGCGTAGGTCGATTTTTGGAACGACGAGGTGAGGGCCTTCATCACATTTGCCTGGGCGTGGAAGACGTGGACAAGGAGTTGGGGAATCTAGCAGCTAAAGGGGTGCAGTTATTGGATAAGAAAGGACGGCCTGGTTTAAGGGGCAAAGTGGGCTTTTTACATCCCGGTGCCGCACGAGGGGTACTCATCGAGCTTTCCCAAGAAGAATGATACGAGACCTATTTTGGACTTCCTCTTTGCCAATATCCGCCTAAGGCTCCCAATTGTCATACTTAAGCACTATTGGCTTCGCTGAGAGGGGGTAGAATGGCGCGTACCTTGACTGAGCGACCTTATTAATAGTAAAATGACGGCGTATATGATGAGTTTAATGTGAAAGGCTTGTCACTGAAGTTTAATCGTTCCGAAGCAATGCCGGGTATCTGTAATATTTTATCCATATCAATAGCGAGGGTTTTATGACTGGAGAACGTAGAATAAGGATTCTCATTGCCAAGCCGGGTTTGGATGGCCATGATCGGGGGGCCAAAGTAGTGGCTCGAGCCCTCCGCGATGCTGGGATGGAGGTCATTTATACTGGGATCCGTCAAACTCCGGAGATGATAGTAGAAGCGGCTCTTCAGGAGGACGTGAACGCTATTGGGTTAAGCATCCTCTCCGGAGCCCACATGGATTTGTTCCCTAAGATAATGGCTGGGCTTAAGGAAAAGGGCATGGATGACGTGGTGGTTTTTGCCGGGGGCATATTTCCTGCGGACGATCTCTCTGCCCTTAAAGAAATGGGTATCCAGGCCGTTTTCCGTCCTGGAACAACTACTCAAGAAATCATCGACTCTATCAAAGCTAATTTATCCTAGGAGTTAACAGTGAAGGCGGTGGACGGGGTTAGAGCTGGCGATATTCGCGCTCTAGCCCGGCTCATTACCATGGTGGAAAATCAGGCTCCCGAGGCAGGGGAAGCCCTTCGCCTTCTCCATTCGTACACGGGAAAAGCCCACACCATTGGAATAACAGGAGCCCCAGGCGTAGGGAAAAGCACTTTGGTTGATCAACTAGCTCGGGAGTTCCGCCACCGTTCTAAAACCGTGGGCATTATAGCCGTTGACCCTTCCAGCCCCTTCACCAAAGGGGCCATTCTGGGCGATCGGGTGCGAATGCAGGATCTATGTCAGGATAGAGGGGTTTTCATCCGAAGCATGGCCAGTCGGGGTGCTTGGGGTGGATTAGCGGAGACCACCGCCGACGTCATTACTGCGCTGGATGCCTTTGGCAAAGACATCATCCTGGTGGAGACGGTGGGCGCTGGACAGGACGAGGTGGAGGTGGCTAAAACGGCCCAAACCATCCTGGTGGCAACCATTCCAGGTACCGGCGATGACATTCAAGCCATGAAGGCGGGCATCCTGGAGATCGCCCACATATATGTGGTCAACAAGGCAGATAAAGAAGGTGCCGACTTAGTAGCTGCCGAGTTGGAGCACTATGTTTCTCCCATAGTTGAGGATGGCTGGCAGGTCCCCGTTGTTAAAACTGTGGCTATCGAAAATCGTGGCATTGCTGCCTTGGCGGAATCTATTGAAAATCACCGCCTTTACTTGGAGACAACGGGCAAGATGGCTGGAACCATGGAGGAAAAGGCACGTCACCAAGTTCTGGCCATTGCCCAGAGGGAGCTCATGGGTAAGTTGTTGAAAATAGGGGCGAACAACGGTCAGATGGATTCCTAGGTGAGGGCGGTGGCCGAGCGGAAGCTAGATCCTCAGAGCGCCGCCGAAAAGCTTTTGTCCTCTTTAGGCACTAATTCCCACGAATAAACCGCTTAGGTTCTCTTTGTGCTATACTCAAGACTCAAGCTTGGATTGACAAGTAGAAGCGCCACGTGTTACCATGCCTACAAATAAGGTGGAATAGGAACTAGAGGGAAAGACCTCTTCGACCACCGAAGAGGTCTTATCTTTAGCGGTTCCGAATGGAGTATTCAATATCTGTGCTCCATGTTAAAGGGTTGCGTTGTCGAGAATGTGGCCGCGAGTATCCTCAGGAGCCCATACATGTCTGTGAGTTCTGTTTCGGGCCTCTGGAGGTAGTTTATAATTATGAGGCCATAGCTCAAAACCTTAGCCGAGACAAGATCCTCCGGGGTCCAGCCAGCATGTGGCGCTATCGAGAATTGTTGCCAGTCAATACCGAGAAGGTGGTGGACCTAAACGCCGGTTTTACTCCGCTCCTTCGGAGTGACCGCTTGGGTCGGGAACTGGGGTTGAAGGAACTCTATCTTAAAAACGATTGTGTCAACCCAACCTATTCTTTTAAAGATAGAGTAGTCGCTGTAGCCATTACCAAAGCCCAGGAGTTCGGCTTCGATACAGTGGCCTGCGCGTCTACTGGTAACCTGGCCTGCAGTGTGGCCGCTCATGCTGCCAAAGC
>JACQTR010000052.1 GCA_016210705.1 Chloroflexota bacterium
GCCTCCAAGTTTCCGCAAAAGGCCAAAGCCAGCATGGATGACTTCTTCAACATCCCCGTTACCCCCTTTGCAGTATCCCCCCAAAGCTCGGCCTCTCAACTATTGGCCAAAATGGGAAAGACCTCTTTCCAAGCCCGAAACTTGGCCCTAGGAGCTGAGATTTGGTCTCAAATGTTACAACACCCCGTAACCATCTTTTTAGGGCTGGCCGGCGCCATGATCCCCGCCGGCATGCGCCAAGTAATGGCCTATCTCATCCAAAACCGGCTCATCGATTGCCTGGTGAGCACCGGGGCCAATCTATTCCATGACCTTCACGAGACCTTAGGGCAACGGCATTGGCAGGGAAGCCCCCATATGGACGACCGACTTCTGGGAGAAGCGAAGATCAATAGGATCTACGATACCTTAGCCCTGGAGAAAGAATTCGCCGCTGCCGATGAGTTTATAACCCAATTCTCCAGCACTCTAGACAGCGGCCGCGCTTATACCACCCGAGAATATTTTTACCTTTTGGGGCAACAGCTCACCACCTTGAGTAAGGAGGAGGGTATCCTCACCACCGCTGCTAAAGCTCAGATCCCCGTTTATTGCCCCGCCGTAGCCGATAGCGTCTTCGGTATGGCAGTAGCCGCCGGCAGGGTCAAAAATAGCAACCACCTTTTATTTGACGTCATTCAGGACGTGGTTGAAATCACCCAGATCGCTCTAGTTGCTCCCGCCACCGGTGTTGTCTACATAGGCGGGGGCACGCCTAAAAACTTTATCCAACAGGCAGAGATCACCGCATTTATCTTTGACAAGGAATTAGAGGGCCACCAATACGCCATTCAAATAACCACCGATTCTCCCCAATGGGGGGGCCTGAGCGGTTGCAGCCTGGAAGAGGGACAATCGTGGCGCAAAATCGCCCCTCAGGCCCATAAGGTGACCATAAACTGTGACGCCACCATCGCCCTACCCCTGTTGGTTAGCGCTTTAGCGGAGAGGGGCAAAGAATTAATTGGTGGTAGGCCCAGGCCACACTTTACCCTGGGGCAGGAGCTGGAGATCGGGTGAGGGGCGAGCTATTTTACCCCCCCCGTATATTTGGAGCCATCCCCCCCGTTGCCGCCGATTTAGAGAAGGCGCGCGTGGTAATCCTCCCAGTCCCCTACGATAGCACTACCGGCTATAGGAGTGGGGCCAGAGATGGTCCCCAAGCTATTATTGATGCCTCCCAAAACCTGGAGCTTTACGATCGCGAGCTGGACAAAGAGACCTACCAAGTAGGAATCCACACCCTGCCCGAGGTGGAGCCGGTGATGAGCGGGCCCGAGGCCATGATCCATCGGGTGCGAGAGGTTACCAGCGCTTTGTTAGAAAAGGAACGCCTGGTAGTGATGCTGGGTGGCGAACATTCTCTTACCATAGGAACAGTGCAGGCCTATAAAGGAAAATACCCAAACCTATCGGTGCTCCACTTGGATGCCCACGCCGATCTCCGCGATGAATATCTGGGCTCCAGATACAGCCACGGCTGCGCCATGCGCCGAGTCGGAGAGATCTGCCCAGTAGTTTCGGCGGGCGTCCGCAGCTTGAGCCAGGAAGAAGGTCAGTTTGTAAAAGAACACCATATGCCCATCTTTTATGCTGAGACCTTCTCCACGGCTCCCGGTTATCTAAGGCAGGTGGTATCTCTTCTCTCTCCGAAGATATACGTGAGCATCGACCTGGACGTCTTCGACCCCTCCATCATGGCCGCGGTGGGCACCCCAGAGCCCGGCGGTCTGGGCTGGTATGAGGTATTGGCCTTACTGCGAGAAGTGGCCCAGCAAAGGCAGATTGTAGGCTTCGATTTGGTGGAGTTCTGTCCTCGGGAGGGCCCCATCGCCTGCGCCTTCTTGGCCGCCAAACTGGTCTATAAGCTCATAGGCTATACTATAACCCCTTAAGGGTGCGACCAGTCGGCCAGTACCTAATAAAACAAGTATGCCAGAATCTACAAGATTCTTCGCTTTGCGAATGCCGAGAATCCATTAGCACTATCTTCACTGGCTTGCGCCCTTTCCAAGGATCGTTTATAATATCGCCTAATTAAATATTCTCTCTCCGAGCTACTTGGCCTAAAGAGTTATCTATGGCGGGTAGCCGTCGGGTCTAGCGTACGCTAAGGCGAACGCTTGGCCCCAACGGTGTAGGGGGAAACGCCTGCGCCCCTCGTTACTGGAAAGGAGAGCCAACCGAGCTATTCGGCTCGTTTTTGGCGCCTCTTTCCAGAGGCGCCTTTATTTTGATCAAAATAAAACATGGGGGTATAAATGCAAAAAGTAGGCTCAATCTTCATAATACTTGTTTTGGCTAGCCTGGCCGCCGCATTAGGATGCAGCCGCAGTCCCAAAAGTTTAACCCTGGCCACCACCACTAGCACTTACGATACCGGTCTCCTTGATGCCCTAGTGCCACCCTTTGAAAAAGCCAACAAGGTCAAGGTTAAGGTGGTAGCTGTGGGCACCGGCCAGGCGCTGGCCCTGGGCGAAAGAGGGGACGCCGACGTTCTTTTAGTCCACGATCCCAAAGGAGAAGCTAAGTTTGTAGCCGACGGTTTCGGGGTCGAACGCCAGGATGTAATGTACAACGACTTTGTCATCGTTGGCCCCTCCAGTGACCCTGCCGGAATCAAAAACATGAAGATAGCAGCCCAAGCCTTTACCCAAATTGCCCAGCGACAGACCACCTTCATATCGCGGGGAGACGAATCGGGTACCCACACCAAGGAGAAGACTATATGGCAACAGGCCGGAATATCCCCTCAAGGCTCGTGGTACCAAGCGGTGGGGCAAGGGATGGGTGCCACCTTGAATCTAGCCAGCGAGAAAGGGGCCTATACCCTTACCGATCGAGGGACCTATTTGGCCTACCAACGAAATCTGGGGCTGACCATCCTAGTGGAGGGAGATGAGGCCTTACGCAACCAATACGGGGTTATAGCCGTAAATCCTGCCAGGCTCCCCAAGATAAAATACGATTTGGCTCGCAAGTTCATCGACTATATAACTTCGTCGGAAACCCAAAAGGTCATCGCCAATTTTGGCCGAGATAAATATGGGCAATCTCTTTTCTTCCCCAATGCCTCTAATAATTAGAAAAAACAGCGGCCTTAGCCAAAGGAGCTGACATGGAGGAAATTGGACACGGTCTATGGCGCGCTTTTCAACTGATTTTTAGCCTAGACCCCCAGGTTTGGGCCATACTACTCCTCTCATTACAGGTTTCAGGAACGGCGTTAGTCATCGCCGCCCTATTGGGTGTGCCTTTTGGCAGTTGGTTGGCGCTGACCCGTTTTCGGGGACGTCGGCCGGTGGTGGCATTAGTCTATACCGGAATGGGCTTACCTCCGGTGGTGGTGGGGCTTATAGTTTACCTGGCTCTGTCACGAAGCGGGCCATTGGGAGGGCTGGGGTGGCTTTTCACCCCAGCGGCCATGGTAATCGCCCAGGTTGTTATCGCCCTTCCCATCATTGCTGGTTTCACCATGGCCGCCGTCATGGGGGTCAACCCCAATCTAAAGCAACAGGTGACGAGCCTAGGCGCTACCCCATGGCAAGCCACCCTGGCCATCCTTCAAGAAGCTCGATTGGGGGTCATTGTCGCCATCATCGCCGGCTTCGGGGGCATCATCTCCGAGGTAGGAGCAGTAATGATGGTAGGCGGCAATATCGAGGGCAGCACTCGAGTATTAACCACCGCCATCGTATTGGAGACCAGCAAAGGTGCCTTCGCCACGGCCGTAGCCTTGGGAATAATACTGCTCACCATCACTTTTCTGGTTAACGTGGCCCTATTGCGCCTCCAGGGGAGAGCCTTTGAGCGATGACCAACGTCGTTTACCAATTAAGCAACCTAATTAAAACCTATGGGGGAAGAGAGATTTGCCGAGTAGAGGAGTTGGCCGTCTACCGAGGGGAGATCTTGGGCATTATGGGCCCCAGCGGGGCTGGCAAAAGCACCTTGCTGCGTCTGCTGGCCTTACTAGAGCCGCCAACCGCTGGTCGCCTCCACTATAACGGCTTTACTTTAAATAATGGCAAACAACTGCCTTTGGGCGCAAGGCGAAAAGTGACCATGGTTTTTCAAGAGCCCATCCTCCTCAATGCCAGTGTCTGGGACAACGTGGCCTATGGGCTAAGGGTACGAGGGCAGAGACACATTGACGCGATAGTTCGGCACACTTTGGAAAAGGTGGGGCTGGGAGACCTAGCTCAAACGGCGGCGAACATCCTCTCAGGGGGTGAGGCGCAACGAGTAGCCCTAGCCAGAGCCCTAGTTATTGCTCCCGAGGTCCTACTCTTAGATGAGCCTACCGCCAACCTCGACCCCTATAATGTGGCCCTGTTGGAAAGGATCATCGCCGAGGTAAACCGAGAACAAGGAACCACCATAGTTTTGGTTACCCACAACGTTTTTCAGGCGCGCCGTATTTGCCATCGGGTAATGCTAATGCTGGAGGGGAAGGCAGTGGAGTTAGGTCAAACGGAGAACGTCTTCACCCACCCTCAAGACCCC
>JACQTR010000053.1 GCA_016210705.1 Chloroflexota bacterium
CCTTAACCCTTTACGAGACCACAGCCGGATCAACGCCAGACAAAGCTCAACTTCAGGAGCGCCGCCGCCTGGTGGAAACTCTCCTCCAAGGAGCGCGGAGGATTACATCCCAATGATGCACGGAGGTGGCGGCTGGTACGGCGGAGGCATGCTGCGCCGCTTACAAGATGGAACCTCGGATGATAGCCTGGGAAAAGTTTACGATCCACAGGTTATAAGGCGTTTAATAAAGTACCTTAAGCCTTACAAAGCCCAGACGATCCTGGCCCTTGCTGGAATGATAGTCCTTGCTGTGACCACCTCGGCAGTGCCTTGGCTTATCTCCCTAGCTATCGACCGCTTCATTACCAGCAAAAACTTGATCGGATTAAATATCTTTGCCCTGATCTTTATCGGCAATGGCCTCTTCAGCTGGTTGGGCCAATATATCCAACTCATGTCCACCGCAGTGATAGGTCAAGGGATTCTATTAACTCTGCGCACCCAAATGTTTGACCACCTTCAGCGTCTCAGCCTCAGCTTCTATGACCGCCACGAGGTGGGGAGGATAATGTCCCGGGTTCAAAATGACATCCAAGCCCTTCAGGACCTGCTCACCTCGGGGATCATAAGTATATCGAGCGACTTTTTGAGTCTGGGGCTGATAATCTTTTTCATGCTCTCTATGAATCCCCGCCTCACTTTGGTCACCTTCACCGTGGTACCCCTATTGTTGTTCCTCATGAGCCTTTGGCAGAGATCAGCTAGAAACACCTTTCGTCGGGTGAGGGAAGCCATATCCGTGGTCAACGCCGGACTTCAAGAGAACATATCGGGCGTGAGGGTTATCCAGAGTTTGTCTCGGGAAAATGTTAACCAGCGCCTGTTCGACGAAGTCAACCAGGCCAATCTGGACGCCAATCTCAGAGCCGGTCGTCTGGCAGCCGCTATCATGCCTTTAATGGAAATTTTGACGGCCACGGCCATGGCCCTAGTGGTCATCTACGGCGGCAGTCTGACCCTCTCTGGACAGATGATGGCCGGCGCCCTGGTGGCATTTACCCTCTACGTCCAGCGCTTTTTCGAACCCATCAGACAACTCACTATGCAATACACCGAGCTCCAGAGAGCAATGGCCGCTGGGGTACGTATATTCGAGGTTCTAGACGTGGAGCCAGAGATTCAAGACAGCCCTGATGCCGAGGAGCTGCCCCCGGTAAATGGAGAGATACGCTTCCAAAATGTCTATTTCAGTTACCAGGAAGGGGCCGAGGTCCTCCACGACATCAATCTGGAGACCCACCCCGGCGAAACCCTTGCCCTAATAGGACCCACAGGCGCCGGTAAGACCACCCTGGTCAGCCTCTTAGCTCGCTTCTACGAGGTGTCAGCGGGCTCCATAACCATAGACGGTCACGATATACGCGGCGTCAGCCAGGATTCCTTGCGCCGTCAAATGGGTTTTGTTCTTCAAGACCCCTTCCTATTCTCGGCCACCGTTAAAGACAACATCCGCTATGCTCGCCCCCAGGCTACCGACCAAGAGGTAGTATCTGCCGCCGAAGCCGTGGGTGCCCACCCATTCATTCAGCGCCTAGAGCAAGGTTACAATACCCTCCTACAAGAGCGAGGCAGCAACCTAAGCCTAGGACAGCGCCAGCTTATCAGCCTAGCTAGGGCCCTCCTTGCCGACCCCCGCATCCTGGTATTAGACGAAGCTACCGCCAACATAGACAGTTATACCGAGGCCCTTATCCAAAAGGCTCTACGTCAACTGCTGGCCGGCCGGGTAGCCTTCGTCATCGCCCACCGCCTATCCACCATTCATCACGCCGACCGCATCGTAGTCATGGACGAAGGCCGAATTGTGGAAATAGGTAGCCATAGTCAGCTCCTAGCCCAGGGGGGTCTCTACGCCCAGCTCTACGCTAAGAACTATGCTGGGGAAGCTGCTACGGTAGGCGATAAGAGTTAAACCCAAAAAGAGGGCTGAGGGGATTCCGGCTTCTCTGGGTAAGGCAACCCCAAATGCTGGTAGGCGAGGCGGGTAACTACCCTACCTCGAGGAGTGCGCCCTAAGAAGCCTAGTTGCAAGAGATAAGGCTCGTAGACCCCCATAATGGTATCCCCCTCCTCACTGATGGCAGCGGCGATGGTCTCCAATCCCACAGGGCCACCATCAAACTTGTCAATAATGGTGCGTAAGACCTTATGATCCACATCATCCAACCCTCTATGATCCACCTCCAACCTTTCCAAAGCCTCAAGGGCTACCTCGTGGGTAATAGTTCCCTGGGCCATTACCTGGGCATAGTCCCGCACTCGCTTCAAAAGGCGGTTGGCCACCCGAGGGGTACCCCGAGCCCGCTTTGCCATCTCCCGAGCCGCCTCTCTCTCCATCTCTACGCCCAAAATATAAGCGGAGCGGCTCAAAATAACCTCGATGGCCGATTCCTCGTAAAAGTCCAGACGATAAACTGCGCCAAAGCGATCTCTCAAGGGCGGGCTAAGGAGAGCAAAACGTGTGGTGGCACCCACCAGGGTAAATCGCGGCAGATGAAGGCGTAGGCTCCTGGCCCCTGGACCCTTACCCAGAACGATGTCCAAGGCATAGTCCTCCATAGCTGGATAGAGAACCTCTTCCACTCCTCGACTCAAGCGATGAATCTCGTCAATGAATAGTATGTCATTTTGTTTCAGGTTAGTGAGGATAGCAGCCAGGTCTCCCGGGCGCTCCACCGCTGGCCCCGAGGTTACACGGATGTTCACCCCCATCTCAGCAGCGATGATGCCAGCCAGCGTGGTCTTGCCCAAACCCGGCGGCCCGTAGAGTAGGGTGTGATCCAGGGCCTCTCCCCGTCCCTGTGCGGCAACCATGGCGATGCGGAGGTTTTCCTTGACCTTATCCTGGCCCACAAAATCCTCCAACCTCCGTGGGCGCAAGCTGGTGTCTAGGGCTTGGTCCTCCTCCCTGGGCTTAGCAGAGATAATACGCTCGGCCACTCTTACCTCATATGTTATTTAGTGGTTCATTATAACAAAGGATACCCGTTTAAGATAGCTTTGGCCCCCCGATCGGCGTTTTTGACAGCCCCCAAGGTGGATGCTATCATGAGCCTGGGGGACAAAATCCATGGATAGTGTAAATATTATAAGCCTTAGCCTATTATTTATTTGCGTGTTACTATCAGCCTTCTTTTCTAGCGCCGAGACGGCCTTTATTTCATTGCAACGGGTTCGCCTCCACCAACTGGAGAGCGGCGGCGTGGCCGGGGCGGGGCGGGTGGCC
>JACQTR010000055.1 GCA_016210705.1 Chloroflexota bacterium
TATTGTGCAGGAGGGAACCGGCCGTGAATAAGGCCGTGCCTAGCTTTGCCCAAAAAGTCTGTAAGATTGCTTCGCTACGCTCGCAATGACAAAGAAAAGACTTCCACAACGTCATCGCGAGGGCGAAGCCGTTCGGCTGAGCTCACCGAAGCCCGTGGCAATCTTGATTATTTGTGCTAGACCAAGATAGAAAGATAGGGGTAGAATTATGCAAACGTTGGTTATCTTACTCTGAAGGGGGATGTACGCGCAATCGACACAGCCCTTTCACATCCTCCCAAGCCGTTTTCACAACGCGGACTCTAGTATCAGCATCCTCTACCCACTCCACAGGTATCTCTTTAATACGGTAGCCTTTCTTCTCCGCCAAAATCAATAGCTCAGAATCGAAGAACCAGGCTTGATCTTTGACCAGTGGGACTAAGGCCTGGGCCGCTTGGTGGCTTAGAGCTTTAAAGCCACATTGAGCATCGGAGACGCTGCTGGAAAACATCACCTTCACCAAAAGGTTATAACTTCTAGAGATAAACTCTCGTTTCAGTGAGCGCTGCACTTGGGCGCCCTTCATAAGGCGGGAGCCGATGGCGATGTCATAGCCTTCGATAATAGCGGCGACAAGGGGCGGGAAAGCCGCCAAGTTGGTGGAAAGGTCTACGTCCATATAACTCACTATATCGGCTTGGCTCTCCAACCAAGCCCGGCGCAGAGCTCGACCCCTGCCCTTTTGGTCTAGATGAATGTAGGTGACCTCCCTGTACTGCTTTGCCAGCCCCTTAGCTACATCCAAAGTGCCATCGACGGAGCCGTTATCGGCGATAACGATAGTACAAGGATGGGGTAGGTTTTCTTTTAAGAAATCCCTGAGCTGGGCCACGCTTTGCGCCAGAACCCGCTCCTCATTATAGACTGGTATGACAACATCAACGGTGGCCATGACCACCCCCAAGACTAGTGTCGGAAATGCCGCTCGCCGGTAAAAACCATAGCTATACCATACTGGTCGGCCACCCTAATGGCCTCCTCATCGCGAACCGAGCCCCCGGGTTGGATAATGGCCTTCACCCCACCCTTGGCCGCCAGCTCTACCCCGTCAGGGAAGGGAAAGAAGGCATCGGAGGCCAAGACGCTGCCCTGAGCCCGATCCCCCGCCCTCTCCAAAGCTATTTTGACACTGGTAACCCTATTGGGCTGTCCGGCCCCCATCCCCAATAGGGTCAGGTCCCTGGCTAGAAGGATAGCGTTAGACTTTACGTGTTTGACCGCCCGCCAGGCAAAAAGGAGGTCGGTTTTTTCTTGAGAGGTGGTCTCCCTTTGGGTAACAAGGCGCATCTCTACCCTATCCTGGGGCAAAGCGTCCCATGTCTGCGCCAAAAAACCACCCCGAACCCGGCGAAAGTCCCACGAGGGCCGAGAAGAGGCCTCGACTTGGGATGAACCAACCGCCAGGAGCCGCAGATCCCGTTTGCGCTGCAAAAGGGCCTGAGCGTCGTCGTCGAAATCGGGAGCGATTATGATCTCGTAGAAAATCTTTTCCATCTCCTGGGCGGTGGCCAAGTCAACCCTTCGGTTCAAGGCCACTATCCCACCGAAAGCAGAAACTGGATCGCCGGTGTATGCCCGGCGATAGGCCTCGGCCAGTTGAGGATGGGAGGATAAGCCACAGGGATTGGTATGCTTGATGATAGCCACCGTAGGCGCGGCAAAGTCGGCGACCACGTTCCAGGCGGCATCGGCGTCCAAAATATTGTTGAAGGAAAGCTCTTTGCCTCCTCGCTGGGTAACCGTGGTCACCCCCGGTTCCAAAGCCTGCCCCCACCTCTCCTCCTCATAAAAAGCGGCCGACTGATGAGGATTCTCCCCATAGCGTAAGTCGAGGCGCTTTTTGAGGGCTACGGTCATAGTTTGAGGGAATTTCTCCTGCTCCAAACGCAGGTACTGAGCAATGGCGGCATCATAGGCGGACACGTGTTGAAAGGCCTTTTGGGCCAATTTCTGCCGCATCTCCATGCTTATTTCACCCCGCTGCAACTGCTCCAGAACCAGCGGGTAATCGCTGGGGTCCACCACAACCACCACGTAGGGGAAGCTCTTGGCGGCCGCCCGAATCATAGTGGGACCGCCGATATCTATGTTCTCTAAAGCCTCGTCCAGCGTTACTCCCTTTTTGGATATGGTTTGAACAAAAGGATATAAATTTACTGCCACCAATTCAATAGTCGAAAACTGATGTCTGTCCAGCTGCTCCAGGTGGCTGGGGAGATTACGTTTGGCCAAGATACCGGCATGGACACCAGGATGTAGCGTCTTGACCCTCCCATCCAGTATCTCAGGAAAGTGCGTCAACTCCTCAACACTGCGAACCGGCACCCCGGCGCTGGCCAAGGCCCGGCGCGTACCACCTGTGCTGTAAATTTCCACCCCAAGGTGGTGCAGCCCTTGGGCAAAATCCACTAAGCCCGTCTTATCGGAGACACTAAGAATAGCACGCACCTTCAA
>JACQTR010000054.1 GCA_016210705.1 Chloroflexota bacterium
GTGGGCTACCCTCACCTTGAGAGCGGCCTCGTAGATGGCACCGGTTACTCGGCGGTGGTCACCTCCAGTTCCCAGCCCATCATCGGGGTGGTAAACCAGCACGGCATCGGCAGCGGCGACCAAAACCTGGGCAACGAGGGAATAATACCATAAGCCCTTTGGGTTGCTCGCCAGCAATATCACGAATCATCCGCTGCTTAGTCTTATCCAAGCCAGTGTCTCCTTAATTCCTACCTCGCCTTGCGGCCTCAGGGATTATTAACGTATAATTAAAACGACGTATATTTTTTAACAGAGTCAGGATTGGCATCACCGTTAGTTATTTTCCCGGAGACCACCGAGGTAAATCCCAAAGGCCACCTGGTCATCGGCGGCTGTGATCTCGTGGAGTTGGCCGCCGAGTTTGGCACCCCTCTCTATATCTTTGACGAAACCACCTTGCGGCGGAAATGTGCCCAATTTCTTGGCGAGTTCACCCAGCGTTACTCCAATACATTGGTCATTTACGCCAGTAAGGCTTTTATCAACCGAGCCCTGGCAAGGCTATTCCACGAAGAAGGGCTGGGGCTAGACGTGGTATCGGGCGGAGAATTGACCATAGCCCACTCCGTAGATTTCCCCATGGATAAGGTATATTTTCACGGCAATAACAAAGGGACAGAAGAACTGAAGCAAGCCCTCTATTGGGGTATAGGATGCATCGTGGTGGATAACCCCCAGGAGCTAGCCACGTTAGATAGCTTAGCTCAAGAGGCAGGGGTTATTCAGGACATCTGGCTACGCCTGACACCAGGGATAGATCCCCATACCCACGCTTATATAACCACCGGTGTCACCGATAGCAAGTTTGGATTCCCTTTGGCAGCGGCCGAGGTTGCCTTAATCCAAGCCCAGAAAGCCGCTCATCTCAACCTGGTGGGACTCCACTTCCATTTGGGCTCCCAAATATTGGAATTGGAGCCCTATAAGAAGGCCATCGCTGTGGTTCTCTCTTGGACAAAAGAAATGAGGAAAAAGCACGGCTTCTCTTTGAAGGAGTTCAGCCCCGGAGGAGGGTTCGCCCTCCAATACCTGAGAGACGTTTCGGTTCCTGCAACCACTGACTACGCAGAGGCTATCACCTCGGCTTTGGTTACTCAATGCCAGAGCTTAGGCTTAGATCTTCCCCAATTGATAGTAGAGCCGGGAAGGGCCATCATTGGCCAGGCCGGGGTGGCCCTCTACCAAGTAGGCGTGTTAAAGGATGTCCCTGGAGTCCGCAAGTACGTGGCTGTGGACGGGGGTATGGCCGATAATATCCGCCCCGCCCTTTACGGAGCCCAGTACGAGGGCATAATAGCCAATAGGGTGGAGGGAGCTTCAAGAGAACGGTTCAGCCTTGTGGGCAAATTCTGCGAGTCGGGGGATGTTTTGATCTCAGATATAGAGCTGACTAGTCCAGCCCCTGGGGACATCATCGCCATACCGGCGGTGGGAGCCTATTGCTTGGCTATGGGCAGCAACTACAACGCCTCTTTAAAGCCAGCCATCGTCTTGGTTCGGGGGGGAAAGGCCCGCCTTATCCGTAGTCGCGAAACCTGGGAGGATTTGATGCGCCATGACCTTCTCTAAAGGATTTTACCTTTGTGGACGGTGTTAGGCCAAGAGCCAGCGGTGACATTGCTCAAGGCTAGCCTGGATAGGAATCGCCTCTCTCACGCCTATATTCTATCGGGGCCAACCCATGTGGGCAAAATGACTCTAGCCCTAAACTTGGCTCAAGCCCTAAACTGTCAGGCCGAGGCACCTCCTTGTCAGGAGTGCTCTTCCTGTCACCGCATTGCCGCCGGACAACACCCCGATGTCCAAATAATTGTCGGAGAGGGAGAAAGGTCTAGAGGCGAGATCGGCATCGACCGAATCCGCTCCCTCCAATCCAGCGCTTTCCTTCACCCTTACCAAGGGCGCTGCCGAGTGTTCATCATCGACGGAGCCGACCGCCTGACAAGGGAAGCAGCCAACTGTCTCCTCAAGATATTGGAGGAGCCACCGATCAACGTGTTCTTCCTACTGCTGGCGGCGGAACCCAAGGGGGTTTTGCCTACCATAAGATCCCGCTGCCAGTATTTGGAGCTGCGGCCCATGGCTTTGGGGAAGGTAGAAATGATATTGTTAGAGCACTATTCTATGACCAAGGACATGGCCAAACTATTAGCTCGGCTCTCCAAGGGTCGCCTGGGGTGGGCCATCACCGCCTCCAGCGACAATAGCCTCCTAGAGCAGCGCCAGCAACGACTAGCCGAATTGAGGGCATTAGCCAAAGGAGACCTTCACCAGCGTTTTGCCTATGCCAGCCAAATGGCCTCCCAGTTCCACAGCCATCGTGGGGCAGTGCAAGAGGCTCTGGGGCTGTGGCGGGACTGGTGGCAGGACCTCCTTTTGATCAAAGCAGAGTGCCCTAACCTCATTACCAATATAGATAATGAGAACATTTTAATAGAAGAGGCCGAAGTCTTTAGCTTGCCCCAAGCCAAAGACTTCTTAAGTGCCCTAGAAACAGCCTCCTGGCAATTGGATCAAAATGCCAATCCCCGCCTAGTGTTGGAGGCCTTGATGTTAAGTATTCCGCCATGGCGGAGAAGGGAGGGAACGGAACCCTTAGCACAGGCCGGCTAGCTAGCAAGACGTTCCCTGAGCCTGTCGAA
>JACQTR010000061.1 GCA_016210705.1 Chloroflexota bacterium
AAGGTACATGTTGACAGGTCGTTGGCCTAACTGGCTTAGAAGCTTATGTTTACCAGTTTGTTTATTTGTGATAAAATTTACGGTATTAAAATTTGGGATTTGCAGATCATGCCCATTTACGAATATCGTTGTCCTCATTGTCGACGAAGAAGCAGCGTTTTAGTGCGTAATTACGCACCGCCGTCCCTGGAGAATTGCCCCCTTTGTGGCCGTCCTGGCCTGGTGCGGGTCATTTCTTCTTTTGCGGTGCTTAAGTCGGAGGAAAGCCGGCTGGAGGACATGGCCGATCCCAGCCGTCTAGGGGATGTGGACGAAAACGATCCCCGCAGCGTGGCTCGGTGGATGAGGCAAATGGGCAAGGATGTAGGGGAAGACTTGGGGCCGGAGTTCGATGAAATGGTGGGCAAGATGGAGGCCGGAGAGATGCCTGACGAATTTCCGGAGGGGGAGGAATCCCTCGGCGATGATTTGGACTAGGGCAGAAAAAGTGAAGACTATAATAAGACGCCTGAGTCATTTAGAGATTTAGGATAGGATAGATGCTCCGGGTCATGGATGCTAACTTGAATAGAGCTGGGGAAGGGCTGCGTGTTTTGGAGGAGGTGGCTCGATTCGTGCTCAACGACAGAGATCTTAGCCGAGAGCTGAAGGAGTTTCGCCATCAGCTTTCGCAATGGGGCCAGGGGCTTCCTTTGTTATGGGCGCGAGCCATAGAGAAAGACGTAGGGGCCCCGATGTTAGGGGCTAGCCTAAGAGGGCGAGAGGGGTTTGTTGACCTGGTCAGAGCTAATGCTCGGCGAGTCCAAGAGTCGTTACGGGTTCTGGAGGAGTTTGGCCAACTACCCGGGGTGCCATCAAGGATGGTGCCCGCACAGTTTGAACAAATGCGCTTTCGGGCTTATGACTTGGAGCAAAGGCTATTGGGCAAGCTGAGCAGAGAGGAAAAAGTCAGCAAGCTGAAGGGGCTTTATGTTATTATCGACCCCCAGGCTCTGAAAGGTAAGAACGAGGTGGAGGTGGCTCGTCAGGCCATAACTGGAGGGGGTGGCGTTATCCAGCTACGCGATAAGCTTCGCGATAAGAAGGAGGTCTTGGCCACAGCTCAGGCTCTGCGCGAGGTTTGTGCTGAGATGGGAGCCCTTTTTATAGTTAATGATCATCTGGACGTGGCCTTGGCATCCGCCGCCGATGGTTTACATTTGGGGCAGAAAGATCTACCCCTGGCCTCGGCTCGAAGTTATTTGCCTCTAGACAAGATTATCGGTTGTTCCACCGCCACTCTAGAGGAGGCACTGCGTGCCCAGGCCGAGGGGGCTGATTATGTGGGTGTGGGCTCCATTTTTCCTACTACCACTAAGGAAGATACCCGGCCGGCAGGATTGGAGACGTTGCAGAAAGTCAAAGAAGCGGTATCTATTCCTGTCGTTGCCATTGGGGGCATCAATGCTGGCAATGTGGCCCAAGTAAGGGCAGTGGGGGCGGATGCTGTGGCTGTTATCTCTGCCATTCTCGCCGCCGAGGATGTGGCGGCAGCCGCCCGCCGTATGACAGCGGCTATGAGCAAGGAGTAGACCCTATCGAGACGGATAGTCGGGGAGTGGCTGATATTGGGGAAAAGGTGCAAAGCCATCTTGCTGCCAAGTATGTAGCTCGCGAGGAGGCTTTGCCGTTGTCTCGTTCAACTATACGCCACTGTGCTAACGCCATTCGTGCCCTTCATCGCAGCCAATTTGATGAGGCGAGGACCCTCCTCGAGATAGCCCAATCCCAGCTGCGTGCTATTCGCGAGGCTCTGGTCAATCACCCTGATATCTATTACGGGGGCTTTGTTCACGATGCCCAGAAGGAATACGCCGAGGCCGTAACTACCCTGGCCGTGATCCTTGGTGACCCTTTGCCCGATCCCGATGCGTTAGGAATAAGTTATGCTGCCTACCTCAATGGCTTAGGGGAAACAGTGGGCGAGCTCCGGCGCTATCTGCTGGACTCTTTGCGCCACGGGGATATCTCTCGCTGTGAAGAGGTGATGAGGGCTATGGACGACATCTATGGCCTGTTGGTGACTTTAGATTATCCGGACGCTATCACCGGTGGCCTGCGGCGGACCACTGACGTGG
>JACQTR010000058.1 GCA_016210705.1 Chloroflexota bacterium
GTAAAGAAGGGATCGAAGATTCGCTCCAGGTTCTCTCGGTCAATGCCCACCCCGGTATCGGAAAATTTAAGGGTTACATCACCCTCTTCTACCTGGCTAGCGATGGTCAAAGTGCCACCTTGAGGCATAGCATCCTTGGCATTGAGGATCAGATTCATGAAGACCTGCTGCAATTTGTTCTTGCTTCCCATCACCTCCGGTAGATTCGAGGCATAGTCTCTGACCAACTGAACATGGTTCATCCTCAGGTGGTTAGCCACCAAGGCCAAGGTCTCCTCGATGGCCTGCTGTACATCCAAAGGATGATAGGGCTCTTGTTCCTCACGAGAAAAGGCCAGAAGGCCCTTTACCACCTTGGTGACCCGCTCTGTCATATCCCCAACAACCTCCAGGTAATCCCTAGCCTTATCTGATTTAAGGTAGCGTTCCCCTTGGGCTAGGAGTAGCTCCACCCTGCCAGAGATAACCTGAAGGGGGTTATTTATTTCATGGGCCACACCCGCCGCTAGGGTTCCTACTGAGGCCATTTTAGCCGATTGCACTAATTGGGCCTGAGCCCGTTTTAACTCCTCCATCTGAGCCTGCAGACTTTCGTAGAGACGAGCGTTCTCAATGGTAGTGGTCATTTGGCTAGCAATAGACAGTATCTGCCCCATCTCGTCCTCTTTAAATTCACTAGAAGAGTGAGTGCCAAACAAACAAAGAGCTCCCAAAGGGGTATCGTGGCTCACCAAAGGCACTGCTGTCAAAATTTGTCCTTTAAACGAATAAGAAGGCAAAGGCAAATCTATTTCGCTGCCCTCGCTACTAACCACCACCGGCTTTTGGGTCTTAAGAGACTTAGCCACCAAAGGATAGTTGTTCTCCAGGTCCTGCAGGTCAATCCTTCGGATTCGGCCATCAGAACTGGTCCTGCTCGCTCCACCGTTGGCACTCCCTTCCATCAGCAAGAACAAGCTGCAATCGGAAATTCCAGGGATCTCGGTTACTTTGCGAGTAACATAGCGCAGGCTTTCAGAAAGGGCCCGAGGGGAGTTCAAAGCGCGGCTGATGGCATTTGCTGTCACCAGTATTTTATTAAGTCGTTGCAAGAGAATATTGGCATCAGCCAAAGAGACCCTCTCTTCGGCTAGCTTTCGGATGACTAGGCTGCTTATGAGTAGAAAGCTGGCTCGAAACCCGAACTCGCCATAGACCTGCGGCCAAACAGCCCAACCTTGAGACGCTGTTGTGGCTACGGCGTAACCGCCCACATATAAAAGAGGGGCAAAAAGTAGGGTCTCCATAAGACCAAACTGCATCCCCACGCTTATAGCCACGGCAAAATAAACCACAAAATATGGGCTAGCAAACCCACCCGTTACCCCAATTACCGTACTCACGGTAACGGCATCTAAAGCTGTAGAAGCAGCGGCGTAAAGAAGCACACGGCTAGGACTAGGGGAACGTATAGCTAACCTCAGCAGTGCGCTATAAAAAGAAGCAAATACAACAGCGGCTAAGATTATGATTAAACGCCATCCAGAAAACATGAAGGGGGCTATGGCGGCACCAGCCGCCGCTGTAACCCATCGCCCGAAGGCGAGGGTCAACTGCATACGGCGCACCATCTCCCACCGGGTAGAGCTCACCATTCCCTTACACCATTACCCTCTAAACCCTATTGCCAAAGAGATATTTTTATGTCATTATAGTTCCAAATAATAGTCCAAGTCCACATAGCTGGTATAATTGGAGACTAAAGGAAAATTCCAAGTCCCATCAGCCATGTCTCGGGCAGATAAAGGCATAGCCTTACTTAAACTAGCTCGTCCCCGAAGCTGGTTATTAATCTTGCCCATGTTCATCTTCGCCTATGCCTCAACGGGAGAACTCCGTTATTCTTACCTGGCATTGGGAACAGGCATCATCGCCCTGCTCACCGCTGCCACCAATCTATTCAATACCTGGACTGACCAGGCTGAGGACCAAATAAACCTCCCTCATCGCCAGGTATGGATTGATAACCTAGGACAAGACACCCTAAAATGGGCCATTGCACTAGGCTATCTCCTACTTATACTAATGCCTCCTCTTGTAAACCGCTCTTTCGCCATAGTGATCTATTTGGGAATAGTTCTCTCTATATTTTATTCCTGGGGCCCTAGGCTTAAAGCTCGTCCCGTATTTTCCTCGTTAATCTTTTCCACTGGGGTCATCATACCCTTCACCGCCGGCTGGGTTATAAACCAACCTTTGGCTAAGATCGATCCTGTCTTTTTCCTGCTGACATGCTTCTTTTTAACCGCGGGCGGCCTCCGCAACCTGCCTGACGCTAGGGGCGATCAAATAGCCGCAGTCAAAAACCTTTTCACTATTTTCCCCTTTACCACGGCGCTCAAACTCGCCCTTGGCCTGCTCCTTAGCCCTTATCTCCTACTGGCCATATTCTTGTCTTTGGACATATTACCCGCTAAATACCTGCTTTGTTATCTTTTTCTTCCCTTCACCTTTATTATCGTTACCAAAGCTCTTCGTGATCGAACCCCTGAGCAAAAGGAGACAACCCTTACCTTTACCTACTCCTACCAACTCCTTTTTCTCCTGGGTACTCTTCTCATCTACTACCCTACTGGCATTACCATCGTAGCCGCCTTGCTACTGGTTATCCTTTTTGCTTACACCAGCCTCTTCAAAATTACCAGCCGCAGGGCCTAGATCATCCTTATATCGCCGACCCGCCGAGCGAAATTAGCATTGTAAAGAGCCAAAGCGCTGATGGCCGCCGACCGTATTATGTTCACAGGGGCGTAGAGACACTTCCCAATCCAGAGCTCGGGATATTCCATTTGGGAGTAGTTTTCATAAAGCCAATTAGCACCCCGACGCAACACTTCGGGGCTAAAGGACGATACGCGACTGCGGTAGAGGAGTAGCGCCTGAATAGCATAGGAAGTCTCTTCCACAGTTCCCACCTTGTAACCCCAAGAGCCATCAGGGTTCTGGGTGTTCAAAAGCCAGTCCACCGGCCCTTTGATCATGGTTTTCGCTCTTTTTGCCCATTCCTCAGGCAACCCTATGGCCGCCATAATAGCTTGGGTGGTGGTATAGTAGGGTGAAATATGCCACTTATCAAACCAGTACATTTTATCCACCTGATTAGCTTCCAAAAAATCTAGAATCTTTCCCATGGCCTGATGTCGATTCGGATAGTGAGGAAGGCTCTTAAGGGCGTCTAAGACGTGGATATTCACCGAATTGGAGGCATGGCGTTCTATAACAAAGGCTGCAAAGTGTTCATCCATTTCAAAGTTGGTCAAGACCTTGGGGTCAAGCTGATAGCCAACAGCGGATAGAAGCCGGATGGCCACTGCGGTGATGTCACCATCTGGGGCATAAAAGGTTCGTGACATGGTCATACCGCCTTCGCCCATCTGGTATAACAGGCCCTGCCAACCTATATCATCCATGATCTCCGCCAGGGAAAGCCCCGCCTTATGGAAATTATAGAGTACCCATAAATGTTCAAAATTTTCCCAAGGATAAAGGGTGGGAACTCCCCCCGAGGACTCGGAGGACTGGGCACGCCTCAGATAGTCCGTCGCTAGAGGGTCATCGGCCAGGCTGAGGAAATAAGCTGTTGCTGCCGGTGAATTGCCGAAAGAGCCGTTGGGGCTTTGGCTCTTCTTTAGTAAGCCCACATCCACGCTGTCTCCCAAAAACTCTAGGGAATGAACCACGGTGTGAGTTCTAGGGTAAGGTAAACCCCCTGGGATCAAGCGTAGTTTCTCCTCTCGCTCGTCCTCGAAGAGATAAGCATCGTTGGGTAGATTTATCCCTAGCTCTCCGGCTTTACAAAAAAGAGAGGGAAGAATCAATTCGGCGCCCACCAGTTCAGAAGGATCCTCTTTGACCCTCCGCAGGTTCTTCCATAAATATTTGATCCCCGCCTCCATTCTCTCCCGGTCCTCTTGACGCTTGCCCATACGGGCAAAGGCGAGAAGGGCCGCCAAGGTGCATATAACCCGATCGCTAAAATACTCGATCTCACCTCCCCAGCTGCCATCGGGGTGTTGATGACGAGTCAACCACTCCAAAGCCTGAGGGTAACGGGGGCGATGGGGACTATCCTCAAGAGGAACACTAGCCATCCAGGCAGTATCATAGGCGGTGGGCTGGATGGTACCATATTTTAGGTCGGCGATAAGGTCTAGCGCCTCTTGTTTAAGATTCAGCACTCTTCCCCCTCACCCCTGGATATATCAGCCGCAGGTGTCAAATGGGTATACCTTCCGTATTAATTCGGTATGAACCATCCGGCTAATGGCCAATGCCTTTTGGCTCGGTATCCTTTATGAAGTAGGCCGACGATAGCGATATCCCACCCCTCTCATTGTCTGAATCAGCTCCGGTTTGGCGGGATCAGCCTCGATCTTTTTGCGCAAATAACTAATGTATAACTTCACCGTATCCTTAGATTCGTAACCCGGCCCCCAAACTCGCTCTAATATTTGCTCATGGGTTAGAACTTGACCGGGATGTTGTGTCAAACAAGCCAGGACGCGATACTCCAAGGGAGAAACATCGACACGACGTCCCAGGACATAGACCTCATGTTGTCCGTGATCTATGGATAGAACGCCATCGTTATAAACCACCTGTGTCTCCGTATCGGTCGAGCTTCGGGCTCGGCGCAGGGCTGACCCCACCCTAGCCAGGAGTTCCCGGCTGCCAAAGGGCTTGCTCACATAGTCATCGGCACCCAAACTGAGCCCCTTTACCCTATCCATTTCCTCACCTCTGGCGGAGAGCATAATAATAGGTACGTTGGATACTTCACGGATACGGCGACAAACCTCCCAGCCATCCATACCTGGCATCACCACATCCAACAAGACAAGATCGGGGCGTGCCCTGAAAAACTCCCGTAAACCAGCTAGGCCATCGGTGGCCTCAATTACATCGTAACCTGGCTTCTCTAAGCACTTCCTCACGAAACCCAAGGCATCGAGGTCGTCCTCTACCACCAGGATTTTATCACGACTAAGGGACTGGCTCATTGGCATGACCCCCCTCTTTTAAGAACTATCTACCTATAATAACAATCTATTTTAGGGACCGCCTGTGA
>JACQTR010000059.1 GCA_016210705.1 Chloroflexota bacterium
AAGTGGCCGTAGGCGGCGGTGGACCTATATATAGGGCGCATGAGGTCTAGGTGTTTGATGATGGCTCCGGGACGCAGGTCAAAGTGCTTCTTAATTAAGTCCAAAATTAAACTTTCCTCGACTTTGGCGGTGTTAAAGGTTTCTATGGCTATGGAAGTGGGGTGGGCCGAGCCGATGACGTATGATAGGTGGACTTCGAGGCGATCAGCCAACCCTGCTGCAACCAAATTCTTAGCGACGTAACGGGCCATATAAGCGCCGGAGCGGTCTACCTTGGTAGGATCCTTACCTGAAAAGCACCCTCCGCCATGGCGGGCTACCCCGCCGTAAGTATCCACTATAATCTTGCGGCCGGTAAGACCAGCGTCTCCCATTGGCCCGCCGATGACGAAGCGTCCTGTGGCGTTGATGTAATATTTGGTTTGCTCATCCAAAAGCTCATGCGGGATAACCGTCTTAATGACTTGTTCGGTGACGTCGCGACGAAGAACGTTATTGCTGACCACCTCATTGTGTTGGGCAGCTATGACTACTGTATCCACCCGGCGTGGCACCCCATATTGATACTCCACTGTGACTTGAGATTTGCCGTCAGGACGAAGATAGGGTAGGGTGCCATTTTTTCTTACCTCTGCCAGGCGTTGACAGAGTTTGTGAGCCAAAGATATGGGTAATGGCATGAGCTCTGGGGTCTCGGTACAGGCGAAGCCCACCATCATTCCCTGGTCGCCTGCTCCCAACACCTCAAATTCATCCCGATGCTTTAGGTGCTCTTCTTCTTTACCTCGGGTCTCCAGGGACTCCTCCACTCCCATGGCTATATCTGGGGATTGCTCTTTAATTGTGACCATTACCCCGCAGGTCTCGTAGTCAAATCCGAACTTTGCCCTGGTGTATCCCACCTCTCGCACCGTCTCTCGAATAATCTGGGGTATCTCCACATAGCAACTGGTGGTGATCTCGCCCATAACTACGATCAACCCCGTGGTGACAGCCGTTTCACAGGCTACCCGGGCTTTGGGATCTTTGAGCAAAATAGCATCTAGGATGGCATCCGAAATCTGATCGCACAACTTGTCAGGGTGGCCCTCGGTGACAGATTCAGAGGTCACTAGCAACGAGGGCGAGGTCATAAAGGTGTTGGTCATAGTTTCTAATTCCTCTCTTTTGTTTCTTTAGGTGCCCCTCTCCCAACCTTCTCGGTATTTTAGCTGTTCTGGGGTCAAGGTGTCAATAGTTACTCCCATGGCTTGCAATTTCAGTCTCCCCACCTCTCTATCGATATCTCGAGGCACAGGATAGACCTTTGGGGTGAGCTTTTTTTCTCCCTTAACCAAATATTCGACGCAGAGGGCCTGATTAGCAAAGCTCATGTCCATCACGCTGGCTGGGTGCCCCTCGGCGGCGGCCAAATTTATGAGCCGACCCTCCCCCAGGAGATAGATTCGGTGACCATCGGGGTAAGTGTATTCCTCTACGTAGGGACGAAGGAGCCGCTTCGACGAAGCTAATTCCTCTAGAGCTGGGATGTTTATCTCTATGTTGAAGTGCCCGCTATTGGCCAGAATGGCCCCGTCCTTCAGCTTTTCCAAATGGACCTTATCTATGGTGTTAAGCCCGCCGGTAACGGTAATAAAAACCTCTCCCTGACTGGCGGCCTCCTCCAAGGGCATTACCTGGTAACCATCCATGACCGCTTCTAAGGCGGGTATGGGTTCAACTTCGGTGACGATGACCTGTGCTCCCATACCTTTGGCACGCAGAGCTAGCCCGCGGCCGCACCAACCATAGCCACAGATCACCACCTTTTTCCCCGCCCATAGTATGTTTGTTGCTCGGGTAATGCCATCTATGGTGCTTTGACCTGTTCCGTAGCGGTTGTCGAAAAGATGCTTAGTATCGGCGTCGTTGACGGCGATAATAGGATAGCCCAGGGCTCCATCGCGTTCTAGACCGCGTAGGCGCGTGACCCCGGTGGTGGTCTCCTCGGTGCCACCGATAATATCGGCAATGAGGCCTGGATAATCTTGATGTATCGTGGTCACCAGATCAGCGCCATCGTCTAGGGTAACTTGAGGCTTTTGCTCCAGAGCAGCTCTAATGTGTTGGTAATAGGTTGTGTTCTCTTCACCCTTAATAGCGAAGACGGGTATGTCGTGAAGGCTTACCAAAGCGGCGGCCACATCGTCCTGAGTGCTTAGAGGGTTACTGGCGCATAAGACTAGGCTGGCTCCTCCAGCCTTAAGGGCTAGAGCCAGGTTGGCGGTCTCAGTGGTGATATGAAGGCAGGCAGAGAGGCGTATGCCTTCTAACGGCCGCTCGTGAGCAAATCGCTTCTTTATAGATTCTACCACTGGCATATCTCGGCCCGCCCATTGGATACGTAACTGGCCGGCCGAGGCCAGGGATGGGTCTTTGATGTCGGACTTAGGATAGCCTTTTTTCTCCATCATTGCTCCTTAAAATTAGAATCGGTTAATGCGGTTTAAAATTTCCAGAATAACATCTTTAGTTTGGCGAGAGGTATTCATGGCTAAGTGATTTTGTGGCAAAACCTCAGTTACCGGCTCAAAATCCCCTTTTATTTCCGCAAAGATCTCCCAGCGGCCGTCG
>JACQTR010000060.1 GCA_016210705.1 Chloroflexota bacterium
ATGTATAGTTACTGTATAATAAGAGCGAGGATTTGCTAGTGATTTTAAGTAAAAATAAATGGCTCTTCATCGGAGCATTGGCAATTGGGGCTATTCTGATCCTGGCTGTAGGGGTTGGCACTGTCAGATTGCAGATCCCGCGTCAGAAAGGTTTAACACCGCGCTTGTACATACCCTACATATCTTTGACCAAAGCAACCCCCACGGCGGCTCCTCAAGTTACACCCCAAACCATGCCCGAAGTGAGTCCGTTACCTACAGCCACTCCAACACCAAACCCCTGTCCCGTAGAGAAGACAACCAAACTTGGCATCGGCGTCTATAATCGTGGCGGTGGCCATATTCTCAGCCCTATTTTGCAGGCCAAACCTGGGGTGATTTTTTTGATGGACCCCGACCCCGGCTTTGCCCGTGATGTTAGAAGGTGCTTCCCCAAGGCCTTTATCGTAGGCCGACGCTTTATGTCAAGTCAACCATTGGATAACCCCCAGCTCCGCGGTGAACAGGTAGCCGATTATGTGGCAGAGCTGGCCGTCCCTTTGAAAGGCGTCATCAACGCCTGGGTGAGCTACAATGAAGTGGTGGGTAGTAGCGACTTCGCCGCGTATCAAGCCTATAATACCTTTCAGGTAGTTTTTGCCCAAAAACTACAAGGGGTATATGGCGTCGACGCTGTAGCTGGTAACGACGGGGTGGGAGTGGTGGCCCCTGATGATTATGCCAAGTATTTTGCCGAAGCTATAGCCGCCAGCAAATATTTCGGCGTGCATGCCTACGCACCCCAAGGGGCCAACACCATGCGCCAGGATGCAGAACACTACGTGCTCCGCTATCGGGCTATCTACAATTCTTTATACAGAGCGGGGATACAGCACGGGCCTTTTATTTTAACCGAATCTGGGCTCTGGAATGGCTGGCGAGGTGTAACCTCTGAGAATTCTATGGCCAAAGATTTCCTTTGGCTGGCTGACGAAACTGAAAAAGATGACTACGTGATTGGTCAGGCTATTTTTGGCCTCTTCGCCAACAAGGAGTGGCAGGACTTCGATGTCGCCGACTCCTCAGCAATCCTAGATGCCCTGGGCGGCTATCTGCCACGTCGATCTCCCTAGTGGTCAATGTTGTCCTTCCTTCGCCAAGGCAACAGCCTTAAAAGAAGCCCCAGCCTCAGACGACGCCAGGCCTTATCAATGGCTTTCTCTTCTCCCAAGCTCATAGCTATTTTAGAGAAAGTAGTTCTCATGTAACCGTCACCCACCTCCACAACCGCAGCGGCATGATGAGGCAAAGCCTGGGCTAATCGGTGGGTGTAATCTCTTGGTGTTTCCCCCACCCGTACCCTAAGGCCCACCAAACTGGCCAGACGAGACATCTTGGCGTAAGGCTGCGCTCCTAGCTCTAGACGTGACAGGTCTCGCCGCCACAGCCACCACAGCGCTAACCCAGAAAACAAAACGAGAGCCACCCCCCCCGAAAGGGGCCCCACCACCCACCACGAAGAGCGATCAGAGCGAAGATTAACACCGCCCCCTCCCTCCGAAACAAACTCCTCGAGCGGCTCCTCGTAAACATCTAAGAACGGCTCCAGCCCCGGGTCAACGAAAACCCAAGGAGGATCCTTCTTTTCTAAAACAGGCCATATAGGAGTGGGTTCAAAGACTATCCATCCGTAGGACGGGAAATATACTTCAGGCCAAGTATGAGCGTCCCGTTCCCGAACCACGTAAGCCGTCTTGGACTGATTGAGGTTCCCAGCATAGTAGCCCGTGGCAATCCGACTTGGGATACCCAGACTGCGCAGCATAACCACCATAGCTGAGGCATAATAATCACAAATGCCCCCTCTGGCGGTAAATAGGAAATAATCGACCCCGTCTCTGCCCGAGGGCTGAGCCTTCATTTGAAAATCATAGGGCAGGCTGCGTAGGTAAGATTCGATAGCACTGGCTTTATCGTAGGGACTAGCAAGATCCGAGGTAAGACGTGCAGCAAGCTCCTTTACTCGCTTAGGAAGAGTCTCGGGAATGGTTAAATAACGCTCGCTAACCCACTTAGGATAATCGACGCCCGCCTCCTCAAGCTGTCGTTCTGAAGCCGTAGAAATAGCCGAAGCTATAGTATACGTATCGCCAGACTTCAAGGCCTTGGGACTACGCAGACCGATAATATCCAGAGAGGCAGAACTATCGCGGGCTACTGCCAGCCGGCGCACTCCATCGATGGATGTGACCCAGGCTTTTAGGCCCGGGGGCAAACGTTGTAGAAAAGAGTTTATTGGCTCTCCTCGAGCCTGAGCCGCGCGCCACTGGACAGCCAGATCAAGAATATCGGGAGGCAGGGCCGCGTCGCCACCAGAGTAGGTCAAATCTATAGTGAATTGAGGTGACAAAAAGGTCTCCACCAGAGCGGGCACACTCGCCGATAGGGGTTGTCCATCAGCAAAGAGGACATCTGTATCAAAGGCCAACTGTACCTTTTGAGTTATCTCATTTGTCATCTTATATTTTGTGGACGATGCCCCCACCTCACCAGAGGCTAAAAGACGCCTGTCTTTAGGATCACTGAGCCAGGCATTGCCAGTGTACAGATTGTAGGTAGAGGCCCTCATGTAATGGGCTTGATCCGAGGCCACCAAAAATAGGGTCTTGTTCCCCAGCTTAACGGCGCCCCTTAGCGCCAACCCCTCAGCGTAAGCAGGAGCCTCTATGGATTTCTGAGGGTTTAAAGAGGGAAAGAGGTCCTCAAACCCTGCCTGTATTTTTTCCCACGGTTGGCGCACCTCATCCCTAACTTTGGCGAAGGAGGGTAAAGCGGAAGCCGAAGGGACCAACCAAGCCAAACCTAAAGCCAACAGGCCGAACCAAAAAGTGGCATGAAAAAAACTCCATCCCATATTGGGGAACAGGGTCACGTGTCGATGCCGCCATTGCTGGCTCTTCCTGACAAAGTTCAAGCGCATCGATAGAAGCAGGGAGGCAAACAGATAAAGAGGTAGAATAGCCATGAAACGGTGGGGCAAATAGCTAAGAGCTACCACTAGGCCAATGCCGCTAGGGACAACTCCCCACCATTGCGATTGCTTACGGAAAACGAACCAGGCAGAAAAGTAGCTTATCAGCCAAGTCAATGATACGATAAGGAGGACGAAAGGTAGCGGGTCACTGGTGGTGCCGCCAGTCGATACGGTCTCTTGCCAAAGACGGAGCCTTTGACCCACCTCAGTAAGTCGCTGGCTCAAATCAGCGGTAGGCAAAAAGGTAGCCATGCGCCAAGCTATGGCCGCTATGCTCAAGAGCAACCCCACCCCATGGAGATAGAGAAAAGAGGTCGGCAGCTTCGCCAAGACCATCCCCACTATAAGGGCGAGCAAGGCGAAGTTAGTCAGAGGAGGCAGATCCACCCAATGGGCCCTCTCCACCGTCCATACCACACTCCAAATAACCAAGGCGAGCAGAACGAAGGTGAACCATACTTCTCCTAATTGCAGACGAGTGAGAAGCCTTACAATTCCAGTTTTCGGGCTCAGTTTATCCTCAAAGAGGGATTTCATCTTAACCCCTCATGTTCTCCTCAATCGAGGCCAGTTCAACACTTGAGCGATGACTTGCCCTTGCAGCACCGAATGAACAGGGATATCTCCAGAGGCCAAGTTATCTATAACAGGCAGCGATTCCCTCGAACCAACAAAGGAAGACGGATCTAACCAAATCACTACCGGCCTAACACCACCTCGCGCCAAAACCCTAAGATTGCTAACCCAGCTTTCAGCCACAGAAGAGGTAATTACCACCAAGGTACAGTTCCGGCCAACGTCGTTCCGCTCACTGGTAAGGACATACGATAAAGGCATCTGGCCTTGGGCTCGGACCACGGCCAAGGCATCCATGACTTCCAATAGTTGTCCCCTACCTCGATTGGGGGAAAACTGATAATAAGGTACACCAGAGACTACCAAACCTACCGGACGTTGAGCCTCAAGACTAGCCTTGGCTAAGGAAGCGGCGATTAGGACACCATATTCCTCGGTGCTCTCATCCCCAGTACCAGCCTGAACTGCCTCATCCATGTCCAAAAGAATCCATATATCGCTACCCGGGTCCATATCAAATTCCTTGGCCATAAGCCTGCCCAAGCGGGCGGTGGTTGGCCAGTGGATGCGATTTAGGCTATCTTCGAAAAAATAATCCCGTACCCCCGAAACATTAGGGGTAATGTAGTGCACCCGTTGTTGAGGTCGACCAGCCGCATGGAGGCCAACGCTCGGCTGAAGCAAACTGGAGAGGTTCACCGTGGCTGGATGCACCACCAAAGTATGAGTTTCCCCCAAAGTACGCTGGCACGAGAAAAGGCCAAAAGGATCACCACTGATGACGGTAACTGGCCCCATAGTGAACTGCCCCCGCCTCTGACAAGGAATCTTAACCGACCAGCAATGCGTTCCCTTTGGAGGGAGGCTAACGACAGCACTGGCATAATAATCAGGCATATCGGTATTTTCCCTAATCTCCAGCCAGAGCTTTGGCAGACGGCTGTGGTTAATGACGGTGATCATTCCCTTAACTTGCTGGCCTACCTGAGCCTGCTCTGTTTCCCGGGTGGGGATGACCTCGACCCCAATTAAGTTGGCCCAAGACCAAAGATAGCTCACCACTAAAACAGCCGCCAACACGTAGGCGAGACGGAAAAAGAGTTCGGAACCGTTGACTACAGCGATGCCGGAAACCAGCAGCAGCAAAAATAAAAGGGCGACCCCCCTCAAATTAGCCCTCCTTTTCTAGGAGCGAGGACGAGCCTTGACGCCCGGAACAGGAGTACTGGCCAAAATCTCATCCACCACTGTACTACCGCTGGCCCCCTTCATCCGCAACGCCGGATTAATTATGAGGCGATGGGCCAAGATAGGCTGAGTCACGGCTTTGATGTCGTCCGGGAGGACATAGTCCCGACCCTGGAGGAGAGCCCATGCCTGACCGGTACGAAACAGAGCCAAAGAACCTCGAGGTGAGGCCCCCAACTGAACGGCAGAATGGCGCCTTGTGCCATCTACCAAGGCCACGATGTACTCCTTCACCAAAGAATCAACGTAGATCTCCTTTACTGCCTGGTGAACTCGTAGGAGATCGGCAACCACTACCACCTGTTCCAATTCCTCAAAGGGATGAACTCGCTGCTGTCGTTCCATCACAAGGATCTCATCGTTTGTGGAAGGATAGCCCAAGCTAAGACGCATGAGGAACCTATCGAGTTGAGCCTCAGGCAGAGGGAAAGTACCCTCATACTCGATGGGGTTCTGTGTGGCCATGACCCAAAAAGGCAAGGGCATCTTATGCGTTGCCCCATCCACCGTGATCTGTCTCTCCTCCATGCACTCCAAGAGGGCCGACTGACTCTTTGGGGAGGCCCTGTTGATCTCATCGACGAGGACAATCTGTGCCATGATAGGTCCGGGACGAAACTCAAACTCCCCTGTTTTCTGACTGAAGATAGTGGTCCCCGTTACGTCACTGGGGAGAAGGTCTGGGGTAAACTGTAAGCGATTAAAGGTGCAACCTAGCGATTTGGCAATGCTTTTGGCTAGGGTGGTTTTTCCCACCCCTGGTACATCCTCGATGAGGATATGGCCCTGGGCCAATAAAGCAGCTACTGCCAAAGCTAATTCGTGGCGCTTGCCCACAATAACCTTTGCTACATTATCAATAATGGCTTCGGCAACAGCTTTACTATCCGTCACGCCTTACCCCTTCGTATATAGGCGCAATTATACCACGCCAACTAGAAAAAAGAAAGTATTAGCTTTATTTTTAGAAGAAATTATTTGGTGTTCCCCGGGGTATTTTATCTAGCCCTTTACTACCCCTAAGGGACGCATTCGGGCCACCTTACGGGAGATGCCGGCCCCATCTACCACATGCACTACCTCAGCCACGTCCTTATAGGCCTCTGAGGCCTCCTCAGCCAGCAGGGCCTTATTCACCACTTTTACAGTAATACCTCTGGCCCCGAGCTCCCGAATTAGGTCCACTCCCCGAAAGCTTTTTTTGGCTGCGGTGCGGCTCTGTACACGCCCCGCCCCGTGGCAGGTGGAGCCAAAGGTCTCCTCCAAAGCTCGTTGGGTGCCAACCAAGAGATAAGAATAACGCCCCATATCCCCAGGGATAAGGACAGGCTGACCGATAGCTTTATACTTCTCTGGAATCTCGGGATGGTTAGGAGGAAATGCCCGAGTTGCCCCCTTACGATGTACGCAAAGGCTTTGCTTTTTGCCTTCTACGAGATAAGTTTCCTTTTTTGCGATGTTATGGGCCACATCATAAACCAGGTTCAAGCCCATTATCTCCCATTTCTGAGCGAAGACCTCCTCGAAGGTCTGGCGAACCCAGTGGGTAATGCATTGACGATTGGTCCAGGCAAAGTTAGCCGAAGCGGCCATGGCCGCCATATAGGACTGGCCCTCTGAAGATTTGACTGGAGCACAGGCCAGTTGGCGGTCGGGAAGATGTATATCGTACTTATCAGCAGCCCGCTCCATGACCTTTAGGAAGTCTTGACAGGTCTGATGGCCTAGCCCTCGTGAGCCAGTGTGGATGAAAACCATTACCTGCCCCACGCCATCGACACCCATGACCTGGGCCGTTGCTGGGTCGTAGACATTGTCTACCACCTGCACCTCTAGAAAATGATTGCCAGAACCCAAAGTTCCCAGTTGGGGAACACCCCTTTCTTTGGCTCGTTGACTTACTTGGAAAGGATCGGCTCCGGCCATCCGCCCTTTCTCCTCGGTGACCTCCAGATCCTCCACAACCCCATAACCCTTTTCTATTGCCCACTGCGCGCCTTTTTCTAAGACTTGTTCGATTTCACCCGTTTTCAGCCTCAGCTTACCCCCTACCCCCACGCCGGAAGGAATATTGTAGAAGAGCTTGGTTGTGAGCTCCTCGATCTTGGGTCGAACCTCTTCTTCCCTAAGGTCAGTGCGCAAAAGACGGGTGCCACAGTTTATGTCAAAACCCACCCCTCCAGGGGAAACCACCCCATCCCCCACTCGGGTGGCAGCCACGCCTCCTATGGGAAAGCCATACCCCCAATGGATATCAGGCATAGCCAGAGAGCGGCCAACAATCCCAGGCAAAAAGGCCACGTTCGCCACCTGTTCCAGGGCCTGATCCTCCAACAACCTAGACATCATCACCTCTTCAATATAGATCAGGCCTGGCACTCTCATCCCTTCCTTGTAGCTAAGAGGCAACTCCCAACGGTAATCATCCACCTTTATTAGAGCTTCCGGCCGTGCCATCTTACTCACCCTAAATATCAAAAACCACCTGAGCCTTGTAACCGTTTTCCTTTTCTATCTTAAGTAGGTGATAGGTTATGCCCTTTATGGCTAGCTTCTGCTCGTGGCGAGAGGTATCGAACCTCTCACCAAAAACTCGAGCTTGAAGCCCATGTTCTCCTAATTCATACACCTCGCATCGCTTAAAGACAACGTTATGCACCTCAAAGAGATACAGAAGCTCATTCAGCCACTCCACCAAGAGGGCCTCCCGATCATCGGCAGTCAAAGTTATTTCTTGAACCCGTTCCTCTTTCACTTCATCCAGGTTGGTCATGAGACTGAACATGCCGTAGGCAGCATTAGCAAAGACATCCTTCAGATCATGGCCATGGGCCACTATCCCCACGTCGGCGGTATGCTCCATTACCTCAAAATCTTGAATGTTCATGATTGTCTCTTCTCAATCAGTCTATTCTTTACCCAAAACCTTTTCAATCCCAATAAATACACAACCTATATACTAATAAAGCACATCAAAACAAGGCGAGGGCATGGCTTGCTATGCCCTCGCCTAGGCCGAAAAAAGTAGCTACTAGATTCCCAGTGCCCTTGCTCTATACTGAAGACTAAGTATTGCTTTCAACTTCCACCAAAGGCACCACTTTGGCTAGGATAGCAAAGGCCAGAATCCCTACAGCATAACCTCCCACCACCATAGAGAGCTCCTGCCAAGTGGGGGTATAGAAGCCTTGAAGATAAGGAAGCTGGCTGCGGGTCATAAGAGGAGGTATAACTAGATTGATCCGCTCCGCCAACACCCCTACCACCACCAACCCCGCCGCTATAGTCACAGCCGGCACACTCCTGGCCAAGCGCGGTAAAACCAAAATTATGAAGGGTATTATTAGCCCTGCCACCAAATCAAACCAAAAAACAGGGGCGTACCGTCCTTTTATCATCTCCATGAAAAATGCCTTAGGTGCTGGTTCGCCGGCATACATAACCGTCAATAGCTCAGCGAATAGAAGATAGCCAAGCACAGGAATGGCGAAAGTGAGGAGCTTCCCCAAACTAGTAATAACTTCGGCTTTTACATCTAATTGGAAAAAGTAGCGGCACAAAGCCACGGCCACTATAACCAGAGCCAAGCCTGAGACCAAGGCCGAGCCTATGAAAAGGGGAGCTAAGAGGGCAGTGTGCCAGCCCGGCGTAGCCTTTATCAGACCTAAAAGCCAAGCCGTGATGGAGTGAAGCATAACCGCCGATGGAATAGCAATAAAGGCTAAAGTCTTTAGTATCTTTCTATCTCTCTGGACCGCCTTTTGAGAAACATCGGTATAGCCAAAGGCCAAAAGCTTATAAAGTTGAGCACGGCCAGGCATAGCTTTCATGCATTTAACAATATCAATTCTGGTGGCAAAGTAGCCCATAGCCACGGCCAAAACCAGATAAACGGTGATTATGCTTACATCCCAGATCAGGGGCGATTGCCAGCGGCCATGTAGAAATAGTCTATAAAGCCTGTCTGGACGACCAACATCTATAGTGATAAACATCGTAGCTAAGATGATACAGCTAATGGCTACCAATTCGGCGATGCGGCCTATGGGGCGATAGCGCTCCACGCCCAAAGCATGGGCCAAGGAGGCCACCACGATTCCACCGGCGCTAAGGCCGACGAAAAAGACGAAGTTGACAATATAAATACCCCAATAGGCCGGGGTATTCATACCGGTAACAGTCAGGCCAAAACGTAGCTGCTGGCTCACCCACACATATAGTGCCCATAAGACGAGGGCAGCCAATACCCCGGTGAACAAGAAATAGCGGGGGCGAGTTCGGTAGAGAGGTAATAGGGCTCTCTCCTCCTCTATCGTTAAGCTAAGCCTTTCCATGCTATCCCTCCTTCAGGTAATATACTTTGGGATTTGTGCCCAAATCCTCTAGGAGCCGGAAGGCCCGAGGACTCTTAGCCAGTTGTGATACTCGGCTATCGGGATCGTCCAGGTCGCCGAAAAAGGTGGCGTTGCCGGTGCAGGTTTGAGCGCAAGCAGGCAAAATACCTTTTTCTATGCGTTGGAAGCAGAAGGTGCACTTCTCCACCACCCCCACCGGTCGTGGTTTGACTTTGGGGTTAGGATTCTGATATTGGGCCATGGTTTCGGGAAATTCTGGCTTCTCCCAGTTAAAAAAGCGCGCATTATAGGGACAAGCCACCATGCAATAACGACAGCCAATGCACTGTTCGTAATGCTGCAAAACCACCCCGTCCTCCCTCTTGTAGGTGGCTCCCACAGGGCAGACCTGAACGCAGGGTGGATTATCGCAATGCATGCATGGCCTAGGCAGGAAATGGGCTGTCACCTTAGGGAACTCCCCATCCACCTCAGCCAGCACCTCCCTCCAAAACATGGCCCTTCCCTTAGCTGTACCTTCGGGACCTTGAAAGGTCACGTTGTTTTCCGAGCGACAGGCAACGGTACAAGCCTGGCAAGCGGTGCATTTATCCAGATCTATAACCATCCCCCAGCGCGGCATAATCTAGCCTCCTTAAGCCTTGTATACCTTCACCCGGGTAGAGAAGAAGCTAGCTGTACCACCCAGATGATCGGTTTCGTTTACTAAAATCCAATTGGGATTGGCTCCTCGGTTTGCGGCCCAGCGCCCATAGGCCTTGTGGCCTCCTTCGAAGGGCATATTCACCACCTGGGGCTGAGCCCCAGGGTAAAGCTTAGCCTTGGTTTTCACCCTACCCACCAACGACTCCACCCATACTTCGTCGCCATCGGCAATGCTGAGGCCCCGAGCCGTTTCGGGGTTTATCTCCACCCAACTATCCCATTTCACACCCACATGCAACCCTATAGATTCCTGCAACCAGGGCGCGTTAGCTCCTCGACCTTCAGCATGGGTTATGAGCTTGTAGGTGTTGAGGAGGAGAGGAAACGCCTTTTCATCACCTGCGTAGCGTATAGGCTCATAGTGGGGCATGTACACCTTATCGCCTGTGGCCGTTATCTTCAGGGCAGCGATATCCCCCTCCGTCATGTTAAGCTTCTCCAGCTTGTGCTTTAGAGTCTCCGAATAGAACTCAAATTTCTTGGTATCGGCAGCCAGCACCCTATCCCATTCACCGAACTTGTAGGGTGGGTTGGCCCAAACCCCCCTCTTGGTGAACTCGCTCCAGAACTCGTCAAAGCTGTTGGCCATGACGGAGCCGGTCTTCGCCTCGTAAAGACCCTTCACTTTAAACTTCAAATACTCTAAGAAGTTAGGCCAAGGGAAGGACTGAGCCACAGTTCCTCTCAAGGCCTGGGCTATCTGGATAAGAACGTCCCCCGTGTTCCGGGTATCGTATAGAGGCTGTACTACCGGCTGGCGAATGCCGACGACGGGGTAGCCCAGGCTAGGATATATGACATCATCTTGCCAACGTTCCAAATAGGTGCTGTCGGGCAAGATAAGGTCAGAGTATTGGGCGCTCTCGCTCATGAAGGGAGAGAAATTGACGATGAAGGGTATCTTCTCAAAGGCTTTGTAAAAGCGGGCCACATCGGGGGTAGAGAAAAGGGGATTAGTGTAGTACATAAAAAGGGCCTGAGCTTGATAGGGGCCCTGGCCGGTAGCAAATTCGGGTATGCCCTGATAAACCTTTCCCGCCAAGGGATACCGCTTGGTTCCGGCATAGTCGATGCGAGGCTGCTGGAGCCCGGCCGTGGCGATGTCGTCTTGTACCACAGCCGGATCTTTACTCAAGGGTGGTCCTTGCTGAACGATTACGCCGCCGGGAACATCGATGCTGCCCACCAAAGCATTGAGTGCGTGGATAGCCATTCGATTATAGATGCCATTGGTTTGCATACTAGCTCCCCGCTCGCCGGCGGCGATGGCAGGCTTGGTGGCAGCAAACTCCCGGGCAATGCGCTGGATTGTGTTGGTGGGGACACCAGTGATCTTGGATACTGTTTGGGGAGAATACTCCTCCAAGACCATGGTCGAGAATTTATCGAAACCGTAAGTGTAATTCTCCACAAAGCTCTTATCGTAGAGACCCTCTTTGATAATGACGTGGGCAATGCCCAAGGCCAGAGCGCCATCGGTGCCGGGCTGAATCTGAATCCATTCATCGGCTTTGGCGGCGGTAACCGACATCCGAGTGTCCACTTGAACAATCTTAGCCCTTATGGGACGCCCCCGCCGCATATAGCCATACATCCGCAATAACAAGGTGGTAGGACGCCAGGCCTCGATGAAGCCACCACCAAAGCAGAGGAGATAGTTAGTGTTTTCCCAATCATAACCAGCATAGGATTTGAATCCCTGGGTCAAGGAATGGGCGATAGGCGAGCCGTCGGCGCAGATGCTGCTGTGCCCTACATCGTTGGGGGAGCCATATGCGGATAGAAAACGGCCAATGAAGCCCCCCATCTGGCCTCGGTTGCGCCCGCTCATAAACACCAAAGTATGAGCTTGGCCTCTATCCCTTATCTCCCTCAGGCGCGAGGCCACGGTAGCGATGGCCTCATCCCAGCTTATAGGCTCCCATCGGCCAGAGCCCCTCTCTCCTACCCTTTTTAGAGGGGTTTTGATACGATCGGGGTCGTAGAGGATCTGAAGACCGATGTGCCCTTTAGGGCAGATGACTCCTTTGTTAATGGGATGGAAGGGATTGCCTTCTATCTTAACCGCTTTGCCATCCACCACCTTGACCATGATGCCACAGCCGGCGGGGCACTGCAGACAGACCGATGCCACATCTTTTTCTTCTATAGGGGCTGCCCCCGACTGAGAGCTGGCTATCTTGGTTCCCAGGCCTTTTAAGCCAAAGCCACCAGCGGTTACTGCGGTGGTAGCTCCAGCTATTTTCAGAAAACCACGTCGGCTTACCTTCATCGCTTTACTCTCCTAGCGAATAACGTCTTAGTCTCCGCCTCTAGAGGAATTAAATTCCCATAATTCTTGTACTTCTATTCACAATATATATTAAACTTTAAAG
>JACQTR010000056.1 GCA_016210705.1 Chloroflexota bacterium
GCCTTGAAAGCCGAAGGCTACTGCTTGGCCTTGGCTACTTCCTCTACCAGCAGTGTAGACCTGGTAATAGATGGGCTGGGGTTAAGGAACATTTTCGACGTTATCGTTTCTGGGCACGATGTGGTAAGGCCCAAACCTGATCCCGAAATCTTTGTTTTGACCGCACAAAAGTTAGGAGTTTCTCCAGCGGAATGTTTAGTTTTGGAAGATTCAGCAGCCGGTGTGGAGGCAGCCCAAAAAGCCGGCATGAGGTGCATTGCTATCCCTAGCGAGGCCACCAAAGGGCAAGATTTCTCCCAAGCCGATCTGATCATAGAAAGCCTGGCCCAGATCAAGCTAGCACTTATAGAGGGTCTAGCCAATACCTGAGTGCCTTGCTTGCTTTGGAGGAAGGATGCTAATATCAGGTATCCTGCCCTAGAAAATAAGGGATGAATAAGAGATCACTACGCCTAATCCTACTGAAAACTATGGCTCTCGTCTCCTTAAAACCGAGGTCTTATTCCTCCGTGGGAGATAGGATATTACTTATTCGTCCTGACCACTTGGGGGACGTCCTATTTACCACTCCTGCTCTCCGCCAGCTTCGTGGAGCTTTCCCTCAGGCCCACATTGCTTATATGGTGGGTCCCTGGTCCCAAGAGGTGATACAAAGCAATCCTTGTATTGATGAAGTCTTAGTTTGTCCTTTTCCAGGCTTTAGTCGCGCCCCCAAATCCTCCCTTCTGGCTCCCTACAAACTGCTGTGGGGGGAAGCAAGGCGTCTTCGTGATCATGCCTTCGATAGTGCCATCATACTTCGCTTTGACTTCTGGTGGGGGGCTGCCCTGACCCATCTTGCGGGCATACCTCATCGGGTGGGCTATGATTTAAAAGAGTGTCAGCCCTTCCTTTCCCAAGCTATCCCCTATAGTCCTGAACGCCATGAGGTAGAACAAAACCTGGCCTTGGTAAATAGATATGCGGACGAAGAGTTTTCAACCCCGGGCCCCTTGGAATTCATCACCACTGCCGCAGACGAGGACTTTGTCAAGCAACGGCTGAGTGATATTTCCACTCTAAGACCTTTAATCGCCATCCACCCCGGCACTGGAGCTCCAGTTAAGCGATGGCGCAAAGAAGCCTTTGCCCAACTTGCTGATGTCTTAGCAAGAGAGTATGGGGCTCAGATACTCATCACCGGTTCTCCCAAAGAGGAGTCGTTGGTGGCAGAAGTGGTCGAGGCCATGAACATCAGACCGCTTACCCTTACCAATGCCTCTTTGAGTCAGTTAGCCGCTCTTCTCAGACATTGCCACCTGGTCATCGGTGTTGACTCTGGAGTGTTGCATCTGGCCGTGGCTATGGGCATTCCTACCATCCATCTATATGGGCCAGTGAGCGCCGCTAGCTTTGGCCCTTGGGGCCCATCGGAACGCCATCGAGTGATAACGGCAGAGATGTCCTGCGTTCCTTGCCATCGTCTCGACTATCGAGAAGATGAGCTAGAATATCACCCTTGTGTAACATCCATACCTGTAAAACGGGTGCTAGACACGGTCCAAAACTTGCTTGGTGAGGTGAAGGTTGCACATCGGCATTGACGCCAGCCGCGCTGCCGCACCGCAGCGAACCGGCACCGAAAACTATTCCCTTCATCTACTCCGAAGCCTGCTGGCCTTGAGAAAGGCCCAGGAACACCGCTTCACCCTCTACTTTAATAGACCTCCCGCGGCTCACCTTTTTCCATACACTCCGCACTTTCAGAAAAAGGTGATGCCCTTTCCCCGTCTTTGGACTCACCTCCGTTTGTCTTTGGAGATGATCCAGCACGCTCCCGATGTCCTCTTCGTCCCAGCCCACGTCTTGCCCTTAATACATCCTCGACGCAGTGTGGTCACCATACACGATCTGGGTTATTTATATTATCCTTCCACCCATCGACCTTGGGCCTGGCACTATCTCTATCTAACCACCGCTTATAACGCCCGTTACGCCCGCCACATCATCGTTGATTCTGGGGCCACCAAGGCTGATGTAGTAACCCGACTCAAAATCGATCCGAATAAAATAACGGTAGTCTACCCCGCAGCCAGCCCTGAGTTTCGGCCTAATGTTGATAAAGAGGCTATAAAAATTCTCAAAGATCGCTATGGAGTGGAGGGTGACTATATTCTATACGTGGGCACTCTTCACCCCCGCAAAAACCTGGCTCGCCTCATCGCTGCTTATAGTAAATTGAGGAGAGAAAGCCAGGTTCAGGCTCGTCTCGTTTTAGCTGGAGTAAAGGGATGGCTGCCATCTTCGTTGCTAAGGGAGCTGGACCGATTGGATACCGCCATTACCCTCACGGGTTTTGTTTCACCAGAGGATTTGCCCATCCTTTATAGTGGAGCGGCTCTTTTAGTTATGCCCTCTCTTTTTGAAGGCTTTGGTCTGCCCGTTCTAGAAGCCATGGCCTGCGGAACACCGGTGGTGGCAGCCTACGGCTCAGCCCTTCCCGAGGTTGTAGCCGATGCTGGCATATTGGTGGATCCTCTCAGTGTAGATGATATCGCCGGAGGTATAGCTCAGGTGATCAATAACCCTTCTCTGCGCGCTGAGCTTCGGGGAAGAGGCTTGCTTCGTGCTCGTAGCTTCTCGTGGCACGAGGCTGCTCAGAAAACCTTGGCCGTGTTAGAGACGCAAGGACAAGAAAAGAACAAAAAATGAAACTGTTGGTGGCGAAATTGTCCGATATGGGGGACGTGTTGACAGTTACTCCAGCCCTGCGTGCCCTTCGCCACAGCTTGCCCCAAGCTCATATTGCTCTTCTTACTACTCCTAGTGGTGCCCAAATCGTGGCTGATTCTTCTTTGGTAGATAAAGTCATCCTTTTCCAAAAAACCGCTTTCGATAGGTTGACTGTCGCCTTTCAACCACAGGTCTTGGCTCAAGCCTTTAAGCTGGCCCGAGAGCTACGTAGGCAGCAGTTTGATACCTTGGCCATAATGCACCATCTTACCACCTGCTGGGGGGCACTGAAATACGCTGCACTGGCCTTTGCTAGCGGAGCCCAGAGGCGGGTGGGTCTGGACAACGGACGGGGGTGGTTTCTTACCCAAAAGGTGGTTGATCATGGCTTCGGCTACTACCACGAGGTGGAGTATTGGCTAGCGGTGGCCCGACTCTTAGGGGCCAGCACCGAGGATCTATCCCTGGCCTTTACCCTTTCCCCCCAGGATGAGGCCTTTGCCCGCCAGCTTCTAAGTGGCATCGGCGATGGTCTTTGGGTGGCCATCCATCCCGGCGGTGGTGGTTATAGCCTAGCTCGGCGCTGGTCTCTAAAAGGCTTCGCTGCTATTGCCCAAGAACTCATCCATCGGTACCAGGCTCGCATCGTCATAGTGGGAGGGCCTGAGGAGAGAGAGTTGGCTTCTAGTCTGGCTTCAGCCATTAACCCACCGCCCTTGAATTTGGCGGGTATGACTACCCTAAAGGAGCTAGGGGCGGTAATTAAAGGTTGCCGACTTTACATTGGCAATGACAGCGGCGTTATGCATTTGGCCATGGCCATGGGTGTACCAATGGTAGCCATTTTCGGGCCCTCCAATCCCGGGGCTTGGGGGCCTTGGCCCAACAACAAAAAAGTAGCGTTAGTTCGTAGTGATTTACTGTGCAGCCCCTGTCTTTACGTTGATGGCCGTATCGGCAACCCGAGGGGCTGCGAGACTCCCCTTTGCCTTAATCAAATTACCCCCGAGCTAGTGGTGAAGGCAGCCGAAAGTGTTCTATCCCAGTGTTCTATATTGAGGGGCTAATGGACGAGTCCTCTACTCTTGACGGAGCGCCAGGCTCATAATCGCCGCAGGCAGTAGTGGGGTGTGCGTTATGTATAACGAAATTGGTTTATTTTAGAGTATGGTTCATACCAAATTAATACGGAAGGTATACCCATTTTGACACCCAAGGCTGGTATATCCAATAGTGAGGGGGAAGTTGAAATGGGAAGTTTAGGCCAAGAGAAAATCATATGCTAAACATAGTGCAGAGAGAACGCGATGCTATAAACAAAACTTTTACTGAGCTAGAAACTCATTTGGCTGTGGAAGGTATACAGCTAGAAGCGGGTATCGAAGACTTCGAGGAAGAGGAAGCTTTCTTTTTGCCCCAGCCCCACACTGTGGAAGAGGTGGGGATAAGTATGCATTTGCTCGCCGAGCTGGCGCTGAAGGAAATATATTTTGCGGGCCGCCCCACCGGATTGGATGTCAGCACGGCAATGGCTCTACCCTTTTCCGTTATCGAGGGAGTCTTAGATTTTTTGAGGCGTGAGAGTTTAGTAGTTCTGACGGGTAGTCAGAGCCCTCAGCGACAGTTCTACGAATACTCGTTGACGGATCGAGGTCGGGACAGGGTAAACGATAGCTTGCTACACAGTCAGTATCGAGGGCAAGTACCTGTGCCCTTGGTTCAGTATTCCCAGGTGGTGAGAGAACAATCCTTCCGTAAGCATATAATTTCCCGTGAGAAACTTCAGCATAACTTGAGTCATTTGGTGTTGAATCAAAAAATCTTGAATCTTCTAGGTCCCGCGGTCAATTCAGGACAATCTATTTTTCTCTACGGGCCTTCAGGCAATGGGAAAACGAGTATTGCCACTAGTTTGGGCCGTATGTTATCAAAAAGTATGATGCTTATCCCCTACGCGGTGGAGGTGGGTGGACAAATCGTCAAGGTCTTTGATCCAGCGGTGCATCAGACGGTTGGCCCAACGCAAGCCCCGGAGCGCCGTGCCGATGCCATATATCAGCAGTATCAAGGGCCGGAACGTAGGCGAGATATGAGATGGGTGATTTGCAAACGACCGGCTATCGTCGCTGGTGGAGAGCTTACCATGGAAAGACTAGAACTGCAGTATGATGAGCATGCTAATTATCATCTCGCTCCCTTGCAGATGAAAGCTAACGGGGGTCTCCTCCTTATTGACGACTTTGGTCGCCAGCGAATGCCCGCCAGAGATCTCTTGAATCGTTGGATAGTTCCGATGGATCGGCGCGTGGACTATCTTACCTTGCACACTGGTGAGACCATTGAGGTGCCCTTCGATCTGCTGTTGGTCTTTGCTACCAATCTGAAACCTGCCGACCTTTTTGAAGAGGCCTTTTTGCGGCGAGTACGATATAAAATATTAGTTCAGAACCCAAAAGAGAATGAATTTCGCGAGATATTTCGCCGAGGGGCAAAAGCTAAAGGACTTGCCATTGAAGAGGAGCTTCTGAATCATTTAATTAACCGTTTCTATCGTGAGGCGAAGAGGGAGATGCGTGCCTATCAGCCATGGGATCTTCTTCAGTACGTGGAGGATATCAGCCACTTCGAAGGGCACTCTCCACAATTGACCAACGATATCTTATATCTGGCTGCTGAAGCCTGCTTTGGGGATGGGAGTCGGGACTTAGAGGAAGGGATGGGAGGGGATGGAACATCTCAGCCAGACCCCTAAAAAACAGAGCGTTAACACCCTCGTATAAACCACAACCCGCAACCAGGTCCTAATAGCCTGATCGGTAGCAAGTTTATTTTATTCCCCTTATAATGTTACCATGCATAAGTCCGTACGTATCCTAGGGGTGAGGGTGGATGATGTGTCCGAAGAGGAGGCTTTAAAACGCATCCAGCGATACGTTGAAGTGGGTACTCCCCATCAGGTGGTGACCGTTAACCCCGAGTTTGTGGTCATGGCTCAACGAGATGGCCCATTCCGAAGTGTTTTGGAAGAATCTCATCTAGCCCTAGCCGATGGTGTGGGCCTTCTGTGGGCAGCTAGGCTTTTAGGTACCTCCTTCAAGGCCCGCTTAACTGGGGTGGATATGGTCAAGAATATAGCCCGGATGGCGGCGGAAAGGGGTTATGGCATTTTCCTTTTGGGGGCCAAACCGGGGGTAGCCGAGGCCGCTAGGCAAGCCTTAATGAGGGAATATCCTCTCCTAACCATAGTAGGCACCCACGCTGGCTCCCATCTTGCTAAAGATGAAGTGGAGATAATAGCCAGAGTTCGAGCGGCATCACCCCACTTTCTTTTTGTAGCTTACGGAGCGCCGGCCCAAGAGTTATGGATAAGCCACCATCTTACACAGCTTGGAGTGCCCGTAGCTATGGGGGTAGGGGGAGCCCTGGACTACATCAGTGGCCTAGTTCCTCGTTCTCCCCTATGGATGCGCCGCTTTGGCCTAGAGTGGCTTTTTCGCCTGGGGCGAGAACCCTGGCGCTGGCGACGTATGTTGCGCCTCCCTTATTTTGTAGGGCTGGTGATGAAAGCCGCTCTGGCAAAGGCCCTTTACCCGCAGGGAAGTGCATAATGGAGTGCGCTCGCCATCCAGGAGTAGAAACCTACCTCCGTTGCGGCAAATGCGGCCAACCTATTTGTCTTAAATGCACCATTCAAACACCGGTAGGTGCTCGCTGCCCCGCTTGTGCACGCCTTCAACCTTTGCCCACTTATCAGGTATCTTTACTCTACTATGTAAGGGCTGCTGGGGCGGGCATCTTCATGGGTGTGGCTAGCGGTATTTTTTGGGGGATCCTAAGCCCAGCTTTACCAATTTTCTACTTCAATCTTCTTGTAGCCCTTGGCCTTGGGTACGCCGTAGGCGAGGTAATATCCCTCTCTGTTAACCGCAAAAGGGGTCGAGGCTTGCAAGTCATAGCCGGAGCCTGTATGCTGATAAGCTATGTCATTGGTCAAGGGTTCATCTCGATAACCGTCTTAGACTTACTTGTTTTGGCCGTTGCCATTTTTATGGCCACGGAGAGGCTCCATTAAGAAGAGGTAAAGCATGAAGGAGCTCCTGGGTTGGTTGTCGCGATTGGTGGGGAAAAAGGTATTGGTGGTGGGTGACTTATGCTTGGATGAGTACATCATTGGTCAAGCCCAGCGCCTTAGCCGTGAGGCACCTGTCCCCGTTTTGGAGTTTCAGAGACGCTTCACCGTACCTGGGGCTGCGGCCAACCCTGCCCTAAACATTCAAGCTCTAGGGGGTGAAGCCCTAGTGGTGGGTACTGTAGGCGATGATATGGCTGGATACACCTTGCGCCAACATTTGGAGGAAAAGGGCATCCCCGCTCGAGGGATCATCATCGATGCTTCACGTCCTACCACCGTTAAGACTCGAGTCTTGGCCGAGGTAAGCCTTCATTTTCCACAGCAGATGGTACGCCTCGATCACCAGGAGCGTGGCCCTTTGAATCATGGAGTGAGAGATCAAATTGTGACTTGCTGCCGCGAGAGCTTTGCGGATGTAGATGCCATCCTAGTCTCTGATTACAAAAGTGGGGTGGTAGAAAGGGATCTGATAACCGCTCTGCTTCCCTTGGCTAAAGCGCAAGGTAAAATCATCACTGTAGATTCTCAGGGTGACCTTTTCAAATTTAAAGGTTTTACCCTGATCAAATGCAATCAAAGCGATGCCGAGTCTACCCTCCGCCGCTCTCTAAATGACGTGGCGAGCTTTAAGCGTTGGGGACAGAACTTGCAAAGACGGCTGGCTACTTCGGCCATGGTTATTACCAAGGGTAGCGATGGGATGTCTTTCATCGATGATCAAGGAAACTATGCCCATATTCCTGCTACTAATCGTAGCGAGGTCTTTGACGTAACTGGCGCTGGTGACACCGTCATCGCTACCCTTACCTTGGCCTTGGCCGCTGAAGTTCCCCTATTGGCTGCTACCCACCTAGCCAACTACGCTGCTGGGTTGGTGGTGCGCAAGCTAGGTAATGCTGCCCCGACCCAAGAGGAAATAAAAAAGGCTATTCTATTGGACAATGATACGGAAGAAGAACCAAGCAGCTATTAAGCCATGCTATTGAGGGAGGCGTATCGTGAAAAGAACTAGGCTATGCGACATTTTAGATATCGAATATCCGATCATCCAGGGTGGCATGACCCTTATCGCTAACGCCGAGCTGGCGGCTGCAGTTTCTAACGCTGGAGGTTTGGGTATCATTGCTGCTAACGTGGGCTCGGCCCGCCTCAGCTACACCGGAAATCTAGCGGAGGCTTTAAGACAGGAGATCCATTTGGCCCAAAGCCTCACTGATAAACCCTTCGGTGTCAACTACCCCATCGGCGAGACAGAAAGGCGAGAGCTGTTGGAGGTTGCGGTGGCTGAAAAGGTTAAGGTGGTCACCACTTCAGCGGGCAGCCCATCTCTATACACCAAATTTTTTAAGGACGCCGGCATCAAGGTCCTCCACGTAGTGGCCTCGGTGCGCCATGCTAAGAAAGCAGAGGCCGAGGGGGTAGATGCTGTCATTGCTGAGGGTTATGAGGCCGGGGGGCATAATGGTCTCGATGAGCTACCAACCATGGTTTTACTTCCTCAGGTGGTTGATGCCGTATTCATACCTGTAGTGGCGGCTGGAGGTATTGCCGATGCCCGAGGCGTGGTGGCTGCTCTGGCCCTGGGCGCCGAAGGCGTTCAAATGGGCACCCGCTTCGTAGCCACCACCGAGTGCCTGGCCCATCCGAGATTCAAAGAGGCTGTAGTTCGGGCCAGCGATACCGACACTGTGATTTGGGGGCGAAGGTTGGGCCCGACGCGGACCCTAAAAAATAAAAAAACGTTCAAAATACTAGAGTTGGAAGCCTTGGAAGACTCAGCTGGGGAGCTGCAAGAGGTTGTGGGTAATGAAGGAACTCGGCAAGGCCATGTGGAGGGCGACTTAGAAAATGGCATGCTTGATTGTGGGGCCGTCGCTGGGCTGGTAAAGGACATAATCAGTGCCGGAGAGGTCGTCCGCCGCATCGTAGCCGAGGTACCCTACGTTTTGGCCTCCCTTCAACAATCCTAAGGGTCGGCAGCTAGTAATACCATCCGGCCTTACGCCTTTAATGCGATGAGTCATAAGGAAAGAAATGCTGCCAAAATTTTCTCTGGCCCATCGATCCTGTCGTCTAATGCGGGCCGTGAATGAGCATGGGCAAACAACCAGCGCAAACCCATTGCTCTTGACCTCGATAAATAAAGGGCAGTAGAGGGCGCACCTCGCTAGTACAATTACAGTGGATGCACCTTTTTTCTTGTTTGCCTTGTTCTGCCCTCTCCATGCTGGTCATATATAAAGTTCTGTCTCCTTCTCTGATGTTTAAGGATAAACAGTTACTGCTACCAATGCTTGACATTAATCGCAAAGAAAGCAGTATTTACTTTTCCAGCTCCTCTTTGTAGCCCTTCTCCTCAACTAGGGTCTGAACATGAACCACCTGACCGGCTTTGAAATACACCCGCGGCACCCTGGCCCCTATGCCACAAAAAACCTCGTAACTGATGGTATCCGCTATGGCGGCCACCTCCTCCACAGTGATCTCTTCGTCCCCTTGACGGCCGATAATCACCACCTCATCATCTACCTCTGCCTCGGGGATGACCGTTACATCTGCAATGCTTTGATCCATACAAACCCGCCCCACAATGGGTGCTCGTCGCCCTCGAATAAGGACCGAACCTTTGTTAGATAAGCAACGCTGGAGCCCATCGGCATAGCCGCAAGGGACGAGCGCTATCCGGGTAGGTTGGGTGGCCACCCAGGTTCGGCCATAGCTAACCGAGTCGCCGGGTGCCAACTCATAGAGACGGGCGAGGCGCGCCTTAATGCTTAAGGCTGGCTTTAATAAAACCGTTCGCCCTACATGGTGAGATGGATAAGATCCGTAGATGCTGATTCCAGGGCGCGCCATATCTAGGCCCATATCTGGTAAATCCAGGATGGCGGCACTATTAGCCACGTGGCGTATCGGGATCCAGGGCAAACGCCGCGATACCGACGTAAAAATCTCATACTGACGCCAGGTATAGCCTTTATCCGCCTCATCGGCTACGGCGAAATGGGTATATAAGCCCTCGACCCAAAGCCCAGGAAGGGCTCGCAGAAATTCAGCAAAAGGCACTACCTCCTCAGGGGATAAGCCGAATCTACCCATTCCCGTCTCCACCTTTACGTGGACAGAGGTAACCACCCCTCTTTGAGTGGAGAATCGGGCCAAAGCAAAAGCCAATTGTTGGCTACTAACGGTTGGGGTTAAGCCGTTGGTTACCACCTTCTCCGCCTCCCACACTGGCGTATAACTCATAATAAGGATGGGGGCCTGGATTCCCGCCCTCCGCAGTTGAACCCCCTCATCAGCACAAGCGACTCCCAAGCGTCGTGCTCCTGCCTCCAAAACAGCTTGTGAAACGGCTATAGCGCCATGGCCATAGCCGTTGGCCTTGACCACGGCCAGAAGCTCAGTACGTACCCCCAACTGCCGTCGCAATTCCTGGACGTTATGGGCGATGGCGTCCAAGTCTATCTCTGCCCACAAAGGTCTGCCCTGCCACATGGTCTTTGGTTCTCCAAAACTTTCTGGCAGTCTAGCATTGACCCTAACGGGTGTCAAGATTACGGATTACCTCTAATCAGCACCTGGAGCCGCGGCAGGAAGAACTTCGAGAGCGCCAATGGTGTTGTCTCCATTCACCACCTTCAAGCGCTCTCCTGTTTTATTTGAATAGAGACCAACCTTAACGGTGTAATTTCCGGGTGGTGCGCCCACCGGCACCCGAGGGGCAGCGACGCTCATCGCCATATCTCCCACCTTCCAGTGGGGGGTCTGCAAACCCCTGGTATTGAAAAGCAGTCGATCGTCTTGGCCTACCATCAGGCCTTGAGAATTATAAATGTGAATATAGACTTTTAGGTCGTCATCGATTTTGGCTACGGAGCGCCAGCGCAGCGTTATCCAAGGCCGCTCGCCTGCTCTTAACTTATTTCTTCCTCCCTCAACCTCAAGAGCTGACCCTTCAAGGATAACCTGGTCTCCGAAGGAGACATAAATAGGCTTTAAAGAGCCTAGCGAGAATTGTGCGTTTGGAGGGAAAGCATACCAAATGGCTTCGTAGTCTCCAGAGCGGAGGGCTCCCTCCTGAAAACCGTATTTTTCTAACATGAAGGGGACTGCCTGCCAGGGGTCAATAGTATAGGATAGGGTTTTCCAGGAAACATAGAAGATTCGTCTCTTACTTTGGGCTTGCTGATTTAGTTCCTGGTCGACCTTATCTATCTTAGGCGCAAAGGTAAACGCTGGCGCTATTCCTCGGTAATAATATATGTAGGGATATGGAGTTTGCCACAAAATCACGTCATCTTTATTTACCTCCTGGCTGAGGTAATGAACTAACGGCCGGACGTCTCCCAAACCTAAGGTAGGATCATCCCAATAATGATAGAGACCCAAGCCGAGGATGGACAGGAGAAGGATCCCTGCCACAAGGGCCATGGGGCGCCACCATTGCCACAGAGTGACCAAAAACATTGCCTGGAGCAAGTAAAGAGCGGGAGTAGCTACTATAAGGTAGCGCGGAAGGAAAAATGGCTTAAATTGGAGAAACAAAATAAAGGCCACCAGCGGGATAAAAAGGTAACAAAGCAAAAAAGCCAGAGCCCAATTGTTGCGTCTCCTGGCTAACACTGCGATAACCCCAACCAAGAAAAAACCAAGGGTAAAACCAAGAAGGGGTGGGAGGGGTCCGATATTCATCCCTAGGCCCCAATGGAAAGCGCCCCAAATCTCTTTAAGCACCCAACTCAGAGAACGCAGGGTCATACCGCCATAGCCATAGCCCTGCAACTGGGTTGTGGCGGTGCCCAGCCAGGGTAGATAAAGGAGCAACACCGCTGCCTGGCTGAAGAGCCATCGTCTCGCGAAAGGCAAGGGTTGTAAGCCAGCGCTCGCTGTTGAGGTTACCGTCGTTAATGGTCGCAACCTCGCCGACAGGACCCAAGCAAAAACGAAGAAATTCTGAAAGAGCACCACCAAGGCCGGGAAATAATCCACGTACAAGGCGAGGGCAGTGATCATTATGTAAGCTAACCACAGGTGTAGAGAGGATGGGCGATGGCGCAGAAGCTTAAGAAATAAATAGGTAGAGGCTAACCCCAACAGGGTCTCCAGAGAATACATCCTTAGTTCCCGGCTGTAAAGAACCCACATTGGGGAGAGGGCACCCAAGACTGCGGCCACCAAAGCTGGCCTTTCCCCTAAAAGAAAGCGGGCCACTCGGTAAAGGAGGACGATTAAAAGGATACCGAAAATTAATGCGGGGAAACGGCTGGCAAACTCGCCTTTACCTGCCAGAGGCTCCCAAAAATGGAGGAGATAATAGTAAAGAGGAGGATGAATACCCCCGGCTGTGGTTTGGGTTATCTGGGGCAAGCCTTTGACGGCGGTCTCGATAGTGACTGCCTCATCATACCATAAGCCCTGCTTGCCCAGTTGATAAACCCTAAGGCCAAAAGCGAACCCTAGGAGCAGAATCAACCCCAGTCGTTGGATTATTGGATTTCTTATGTCGAAGCCCAATCCTACGCTGATCAAGCTTTTGGCCGCCGGGGCTAACCTATTCCCGACCCTCCTGTGTCACTGTCATTCGCTAAAGGATTTTATTCAGGATAGAGACCGTATCGCCTCGTTCCGTCCCCCACGTCCCCCTTTGCAGCGTCATTCCCAGGGCGGCTTATGATCCCTAAGCAAACGCCCTAATGCCCAAAGTATCACGGCCTATGATTAGCTTTTGAATCTGGGATGTGCCTTCATAAAGAGTAAGCCCCATAGCGTCTCGAAGGTAGCGTTCAACGGGGTATTCGTCCGAGTAGCCATAGCCGCCGTGGACCTGTATAGCCAGCTTTGTCACTCGCATAGCCGTCTCTGCTGCATAATACTTAGCCATAGCGGCTTCCTTGGTGTAGGATTGTCCTTTGTTTCTAAGGTGTGCCGCGCGTAGGACAAGAAACCTAGCTGCCTCTGTTTCAACTGTCATATCAACAATCATGTCTTGTATCAATTGATAGCTGCCGATGGGTTTGCCAAACTGCTTCCGATCCTGAGCATATTTAATACTGGCATCAATTGCGGCTTGGCTTATACCTACGCAGGCTGCCGCCGTGCTCATGCGTCCGCAATCGAGACCATACATGGCTATCCTAAAACCGTCGCCAACCTGGCCGATGAGGTTTTCCGCCGGTACTTGGCAGTCTTCGAAAATAAGCTCCGCAGTGTTGGATGCGTGTAATCCCATTTTTCCGTGGATGTCTCGACTGGAGAAACCTGGCATTCCTCTCTCTACCAAAAAGGCAGCAATGCCGCGGTAGCCTTTGCTCCTATCCGTCTGAGCGATAACCAGGGCCAGGTCGGCTATACCCCCGTTGGAGATCCACATCTTGGCGCCATTAAGTATCCAGTGGTCGCCTTTTTGCACCGCGTTGGTCTCTATACTGGCAGCATCGCTCCCTACATTGGGTTCGGTAAGAGCAAAGCATCCCAAAAGCTCACCCTTAGTGGTCTTAGGGAAGTACTTCTTTTTCTGTTCCTCGCTCATCCACTGGAGCAAGGATAATTGAAAAAGAGAGGTGTGCACTGTCAGCGCGGTGGTGAAGACTGAGGCAGAAGCATAAGCAATCTCTTCACAGATAAGAACGTAAGCGATATTGTCGACTCCGCCCCCGCCGTACTCCTCAGGTACGGGTGCGGCTAGCAAACCTAGCGGCCCCATCTTTTTGATAGTTTCAGCACGATAATACTCATTGCGATCGTCTTCCGCGGCCACGGGGATAATCTCACGTTGAGCGAAGTCCCTGGCCAGGTTGCGGAACATAAGC
>JACQTR010000057.1 GCA_016210705.1 Chloroflexota bacterium
ACCACCGCCGAGTAACCGGTGCCATCTACGAGGCCGCTCTCAAGGTGAGGGTAGCCCACATAGGAACGACCGGGCTGGAGGCCGGGGAAGTTTACCGTTTTTACTAAAGTTCCCGTGTTGAAATTGTAGTACTCAATGGTGAGGTCGGTGGCCGATGTGCCAACATTTTGGATTATGAAAGGGGTGTCCCATTTTTCGACACCAACTTTACGATTGAGGTTGGGCAGGAAGACCTTGGTGCCCCCACTGTTGGGCGCGGAGTGGTTCAAAGATTTTGTTACGTTGTTGAAATTATTGTGCTGCTGAATGACCCCAACTATGGGCTGGGAGCTGGAGGTGACCACCGCCGAGTACTGGGTGTTATCGCTAAGGCCGCTCTCAAGGTGAGGGTAGCCCACGTAGGAACGGCCGGGCAGCAGGCCAGGGACGATTACAGGTGGTTTCGCCAAGGTCCCGGTGTTGAAATCGTAGTACTCAATAGTGAGGTCGGTGGCTGATGCTCCTATGTTCTGGATTATGAAGGGAGTATTCCATTGGTCGGTGCCGAGGTTGCGATTGAGGTTAGCCAGGAAAGCCTTGGTGCCCCCAGAGTTGAAGCCCGAGGTAGCTAGAGCGTTGTTGACGGGGGCATCGTATTGCATTATGGCTCCGGCCAAGCGCACACTGGCAGTGGCTACAACCGAGTACTGGGTATTATCGCTGAGGCCGGAAACCGTAACTGGATCCACCTCATAAGAAGCCCCAGGATTGAGGGAGATGCCGCTGAGGGTGGTTACCAAGACTCCGTCACTGAATCTATAGAAGGCGATGGATAGGTTGTTAGTGGCTGCGGTGTCGGCGTTCTGAATATAGAAAGGAGTATTCCATTGCGTGGGGCCAAGATTACGATTGACGTTAGGGAAGTTTACCGAATTGGTGTTGCCCACGGGGTCGCTGTAACTATCCGCTGAGCCGTTGGAGGCGTGAGAGTTGACCACCGCCGCCACTGGCTGGGTGGAAAGGATCACCACCGAATACTTGCCTGGGGTGAGATCGGAAAAAGCGGAAATGATAACGGGAAGGGCTCTTCCCGGTTGGAGGGTAAAGACATCGGTAACCTTGGCCAGGGATCCATTGGGGATCTGGTAGAACTGGAGCTGAATCTGGGCAGTAGCTGATCCTTTGTTCTGGACGATGATGACGCTATCCCAGTTAACGGAGGGGGCAGAGTTCACTGAACCTGGCGGGGAGGGGACTCCGGCGATAGGGGGTTCTATTGAAGAGTTCCCAGGCATAGTTTGCGGCGATGGCCGACTTAAAGCAGCTGTAACAACGCCAGCAAACCCGCCTCGGGAGCTGAAGATCAACATCAGGCCTAGGATCAAGAAGGAGCCGATCAGCCATTGGCTAGGCTTTTGCCTTAGAACCACCGTCTTCATATCGCCTTATATTCTCTCTTTAGGTTTCGCCTGTCAATAGTAATAATCTTGGCTTTGCACAAAGTCTGTAAGATTGCTTCGCTGTGCTCGCAATGACAAAAACGCTTCCACAACGTCATTGCGAGGGCGAAGCCGTGGCAATCTTGATTATTTTGGCAAGACCAATAATCTTGCCAAAAGGAGAAGACCACTCCTATGCTATTCGCGTTCATCCAGGAGCGGTGCCATTTGATCCCAGAAGGCCCGCTGTACCCTCTCCAGGCTGTAGGCCTTCAGCCGTTCCCTTTGTCCCTCTATAATTTGTTTTCGTAGAGTTTCGTCTTCTAAAAGTAGGTGAATAAGCTCGGCCACTGCGGGGAAATCCTTTTGTTTTATCAGAATGCCAGCCTCGCCCAAAGTCTCGGGCACTGCCGCGGCTTTATAGGCGATGACAGGCACGTCAAAATACATGCTCTCGATAAGGGGGACGCAGAAGCCCTCGTGCTCGCTCATGCTGACGAAGGCATTGGCTACCTGGTAGTAGGCGTTTAACTCCGGCTGGGTAACGTGGCCACAGAAATGAACGTCGGACAGCCCCAGGTACTCCACTAGATCCAATAACCATCGGTAGTACACCTGGGTAGTGCCTAAGGAGCCGACCAAAAGGAGGCGGGAATCTGGATTAAGACGTTTATAATAGTAAAAGGTTTTGATGATATCCTCTTGCCTTTTGTTGGGGGCAATCCTTCCCACAAAGAGCCAGTTGACTTTGCCATCGGCATAGCGCTTTAAGATTTTAGAATCCGGAGGCGCGTCCCATCTTTCGTTTAATACTACTGGCGGTACTATGCCCACCTCGGTAAAATCCAGAGCCGTGAGATCCTTCATGCTATATTCTGAAATGGCAAGGGCTTTCTCAGTTAGCAGGCTTAATTCATGAAGCTCTTCTTCAGCCAATTTAAGCTTGTTATAAAGCATGGGGTCCTCATATTTGAAAAAATGGGCTGGAGTAAAATCATAATAGAAGAGGATGACACGGCTTCCCGATTCTTGAAGTTTTTTGACGTATTGAGTAGCCTCACCGCTCAAGCCAAAGTGGTACATGAAAATATTTCCCATGCCATTGTTAATCTGGTGCCAAAGAGGCCGGACTTCCCTACGTACCTGAGGGTGAATATGGTTGGCCCAGATCTGGGACTTGTATCCTCGTTCGTTAGCCCATTGCCTTATTATCTGGGCAGTATGGAAGATGGCATCGCCGGGCAAGGCAGCCTCTAGAACCTGGTGGAAACTAAGGGTATCAGCTGTGCCGTTACGAATTTTGAACTTCATACCTTGGCTATAAGTTATTATGCTTTCTATCTAATTTGCTTCTTTGCGCGCTATGATATGGCATTCCGGTGAGCGGTAATTTTTGAGCTTTACGGCCAGCACCTGAAACCCCAAATTTTCGTAGAGCTCAACCCATTCGTTCATAGTTAACTGTGTGAGGTGGGCTGGTTCCGGATCAGGCGAAAAATGAGGAGTCACTGTAGCTATTATGCCATTAGGCTTCAAAATCCTTTTTATATCAGCTAAAGTTTTATTTACGTCATAGGTATGCTCCATGGTGTGGCGGCTTACCACCAGATCAAAACTGTTGTCTTTGAAAGGCAGGTACTCAATAAGCCCTAGAACAATTTTGTAGCCTAGGTGCACCCCAGCCTTGACTGATGGATGATGAAGATCGATGCCAATTACTTTAGGGTAGTGCTTTTCAAGCTGAGCAAAGGCTCTACCCCAAGCAGATCCAAGCTCTAAGCAGCTTTCGATGTGATTGTTCTCTGGGACTTTGCCTAAAAGATCTTCCAAGGACTGGGCATCTATACGTTCGCCTTCGTCGTCACGAGGTTTCATCCATCCCTGTTGGAGATGGGGCATCCTTTCATTATGCTGAGCATAGTTTACTTTGACCATACGCATTTCTATTTCGGAAGCTTTCTTTTGGTTTTGAATATGGTACACATCTCGAGCTAGCGATCGTAGGGCCCATAAAATCTCAGCATTGAAGGCGGCTTGTTTGGCAGCTAGTATATTTACGTAATAAAGGACAAGATCGTGGAATTGCCTCTTCAAATAATCCGTAAGGCGCCCCAGTATAGGTAGACTAGAAGGTATTAAGTTGCGCTGAACCGCAAAATCCATGCGCTGAAGGTGCCACAAGTGATATTCGATGGCGTTTTGAGGTTTTTTTGTTTCTATTGAGGGGTCTGAGACGCCAAAGGTAGGTAAATAAAGTTCGTCGTCTCGACTCCTATTAGCCATCCTGTTTCTGAGGCTTTGAGCCACTTGTTCTTGGTTAATTGTGGGGCTTTTGACCTCAAATACCTCTTCTATGCCCATGCTGTCCTACGGTCTCAGCGACTGGTTTAGTCTAATTCCCATCGTAATCGGTGTCAAGTTTATCGGTTGGAGGTCAGCTTTATTTCTTGGGCAGCCCGGCTGGCGAGTCGGGAATATATTTCTTGCAATTCTTGAGCGTTAGCTTCAATGGATTTTACCTCCCGTAAGTTTTGTTTTAGGCGATGGAGCAGTCCTCTATCCGCCAGGAGCCAGCCTATTTTTTGAGCCAGGTCCTGGGGGTTTCCTGCCTCGAAAAGAAGCCCATCGCGGCCATCGCTAACCTTCTCCTCCAGGGCCCCGAGGCGGGAGGCGATGACGGGCACTCCGGCTGCCAGCGCCTCTTCCACTACCACAGGCGAGTTTTCATACCATCTGGACGGCACCACCAAGCAGTCCAACTGGGAAAGAACTGCCCCTAGTTCATCGCGCTGTGCCTTGCCCATAAAGTAAGCGTTGGGAAGTTGGTAGGCTTGTAATCGTCGCCAATAAGAGGGATAAAGATGGGGGTCACCGTATACATATAACTCCACCTGGTTTGAATCCAACTCTCGCAAAGCTCGGAGAAGCACCTCCACTCCCTTCGCCCAAGCCACGGCGCCGATGTAGCCTAGGCGTAACCTCTTCTTCTCTTCTAGTCTGTTTTGGCTGGCTAGTGCCTTCTTGTTAATCCCCAATGTAGATACTATGATCTTGCCTTTGGCCAAGTCATGTCTTTCGAAGGTATCTTTAAGGAATTGGGAGGGCGCTAGGATTATATCCATATTCTCTAGGACTCGGCGCAGACGGTATTGTCGTCCCAGGAAAAGAGGAGCGAATAACGGAGCTAACGGCAGGAGATAAGGACGACCTCCGGCCGCAGCGCATTGGACGCATCCTAGCCCCGCGAGATTGCTTTTGCAAAGCTGCCCTCGGGGCCGCAGGAGTTGAGTATTGGGGCATAAAAACCAATAATCATGGAGGGTGAGTAGATGAGGGATTTTTTGGCGGTAGGCCAAAGAGGGAAGGGCTGCCGATAGTCCCACCAGGTGGTGGAAATGGATTACTTCAGGCTGGTATTGCTCTAAGAGCTCAATAAACCTTCTTTCGGTGGAGGCATTGCGGAAAGTGGTCATAAAGTTTCGGATGGCGCTGTGTTTGGGGCCTAAGCCGCCTTTCACCATATGTAGGGGTAAGCCATCCAGATTTTTCTCGTCGGCGGTCTCGGCCCCACAGAAAATTTGAATCTCATCGCCTAGTTGTTGCAAAGCCAAGGAAAGCTCATGGATGTAAACCTCGACCCCGCCCATATTGTTGAGGAGGGACTGGTGGGCCACCTGCAAAATCCTCAACTTCTCAGTACTCTCCGGTATACCTCTTTGATCTGGCCGTAAACTTTGTCCCAGGTGTAGTTTTCCTTGAGCTTGGCGAACCCATTGTCCCCTAGCC
>JACQTR010000064.1 GCA_016210705.1 Chloroflexota bacterium
CGGTAATATTTTACCACTTTTGTTACAAAAAGTTGAGTCTCTTGAAAATCAATATTCTCCACAAAAAAGTCAATGTCCCCACCTTGATCACCAACCCATCTTTTAGCGTTCCCTGGGCCTCCATTATAAGCCGCCAAGGCAAAAAAGATGTCGCCCTTACCTTCTTGCAACTGTTGTGCCAGATACCATGTACCAAATTCCAAAGCAAGATAGGGTTTGAAAAGGTCATCCGGGCTAAAGCCATCATCTCCCAAGCTACTGGCGATATACCTTCCCGTGGAGGGAATAACCTGTGTCAAACCGCGTGCCTGAGCGCCTGAAATGGCACGGGGATCGAATAGACTCTCCTGCCGTACAAGGGCCAAAAGGAGCAAAGGATCGATGCTCCTTTTGGCAGCCTCGGCTTCCACCAACGCCTGGTAGGCCGCAGGGTATATGAGTTTAAGCAGCTCTGTAGGGGCCATGGCCCGGAAAGAGAGCGGAGCCTGGGATAGAAGCAACTCTCCGCAAAGGATTGATAAGGAATATGCCCCTTTTTGGTTAAAGTAAAGAGCCATTTGGTAGAGTGAATAAGGATCGCCGGTGAACCTATTCACCGTTTGGCGAAACTCCTCTTTAGCCCACTGTCTCAAGCCTCCATCCCAAAGCTGCTCACCCAGCCCAAGGGCTTCCTCTAAGGCTAATGATGGGCTCTTCACATCCTCCTGATAGGGGCCAGCCCACGCCTTAATCCACTCCTCTACACCATTGAAGCTAGATGCTGCAGCCACCACCCCAATATCCTTTCCTGCCAATTCTTCGGCTCTGAACCCATAGTAGCCATCGGGCTGAGCAGCCACCGCCTCTTCCCACGAGGCCAAAGCTTCATAGGTTTGTCCCAAACTCTGATAGGCTTTCCCTTGCCACAAAAGGACATTAGCCCTGTCCTCAGTCGATAGATCGCCCACCAAAAGCCGTGCCCAAAGCTCCGCCGCCCCTCCGTAATCGGCAAGGCGATAGAGGCTTAATCCCTCACGAAAACGAGCCTTAGAGGCATATTCACTTTGAGGATAGCTCACCCCCAATCGATCATAGTTTAAGGCCGCTTCAGGGTAGCGGTTTAAAGCTTCCCAAGTAGAGGCTATCTGCCATAGAGCATCGTCAGCCCAGGGGTCGTTGGGGTAGTTTTGCACCAATCTTTCCCATTCATTTATGGCCCGGCTACTATCGCCTAAGCCATCGTAGGCCAGCCCTCGGTAATAGAGCGCTTTAGTCGGGGCCAGTCCTCCAGTGTCTAAGCCCAAGAAACGATCAAATACCCCAATGGCGGCGTTATAATCCCTCTCATAGTAATAAACCAAGCCACTACGGTAATCGCTGTCTACATCCCTACCCAAGGCCCGAAGCTTTTCTACAGCCAGCTGAGCCGGCTCCGTTCGAGGGTAGTTTTCCATGACCTCGCTAAAAGCAGCCTCAGCTTCTCCTTTCCGGCCTAGGCTGAGGTAAATGAGGCCCATCTGAAACCGCGCCCTAGCCTTAAGCCCGACGTCCTTTACTTTCGACCAGGCCCGCTCATACCACCGGAGAGCTTCTGGATAATCTTCTAGAGCAAAATAGGCCTCAGCTAGCCGATAGGGGACCTCAGCAACCAAAGGCTCCGGAAGAGAAGCAGCCACCATCTTATTCAGTTCGGCGATAGTCTGGGTATAATCGTCAAGGGCAAGATAAATGTCGGCCATCTGCAAGCGTAGGTAAGGAGTAAGGTCTGTTTCCGTCTCCGTCAGCGCTCGATAGCATTCTAATGCCTTCCCCCACTCGCTTAAATTCTGGTAACTGAGGGCCAAGTATAAATTAGCTTGAGGTATTGCTGCGTCCTTGGGATAGGCGCTCAAGAATGTCTCCAAAGTTTGGGCAGCTATGGAATAATCGGTATCCCAAAAGTAGGTCTGGCCCAAACGGAGTTGAGCTTGTGGGGCAGCCTCAGCCTTGGGAAAGATGTTTAATAGAGCTAGATATTGGGCAATGGCCTTAGGATAGTCTCCCTCCCGCTGGTACTTGTCAGCGGCATCCAGCATTTGTGGGGCCGTAAGTTCGGGGGTAGCTGAAGGAGTCGGGCTTACCTCTCGATGAAGGCTGAGTTGCCCCCAACCACATCCCCCGCTCAACACAAGAAGCAAGATAAGGACTATAAAAAGGCGACTGGAGGAAAACATGACACCTACTCTCGCCACCACGTTACCATATGGAGGTGACCAAAGTCCACAACTTTGCTCTGGATCGACGGGCCTAGCATCCGCCATACCCGCTAAGGTATAATACCAGTGTTTACCGCAGCTTGGGATAGATAGAATGCGTATTGCCATCACCGGAAGCCTAGGGCAACTAGGTTCAGAATTGGTAGCGATTTTGAGTGTACAGCACCAAATCCTGAAACTGAATCGCCCTAGTCACGACGTTACCGACCCCGCCATCATCGACGAGGTTGACCGTTGTCGACCTGATCTGGTTATTCACACCGCTGCCATGACCGATGTCGATGGTTGTGCCCGCCAGCCCGATTCTGCTTTCCGAGTCAACGCCCTGGGCACTAGCTACGTAGCCCAAGGCTGCCAACGAGCGGAGGCATCTATGCTATATATAAGCACAAACGAGGTATTTGACGGCACTAAAGATAGCCCCTACCTGGAGTTTGATAAGCCTTACCCCATCAATCCCTATGGTGCTTCTAAGTTGGCCGGAGAGCATTTGGTACAGTCCTTCTTACAGCGCTTCTATATTGTGCGCACAGCGTGGCTATACGGCAGCGGTGCCAACTTCATCAAAAAGGTTCTGGCCCTTGCCGAGGAACGGAAGGAGCTAACCATGGTGACCGATGAGGTTAGCACCCCTACGTATGCCGCAGACCTAGCCCAAGCCATAGCTAAGCTAATAGATCGGAACGTATACGGCATCTACCACCTAACCAATGAGGGAGCCTGCTCTCGTTTTGAGTACGCCCAAAAGATATTTGAGCTTGCTGGACGAAAGGATGTAGCCCTGCGCCCCATACGCCGGGAACAATACCAGCGTGATTCCACACCACCAGCCCAAAGCTGCTTGCGCAACTTTGCGGGTCAAGCCCTAGGCATTTGGCTCCGACCCTGGGAAGAGGCGTTGTCCGAATACCTTAGCCATTATTTAATGAAGAGCCCCAAGTAGAGAATGGATTCCGCCTCGCCCCTAGTCTCCGTCATCATCCCCAACTGGATCGGGGTTCATCTCCTGCCCACTTGCCTCAACGCCCTGCGCCGCCAGAGCTTCCGTAATTTTGAGACCATTGTGGTGGACAATGGCTCAACGGACGGCAGCCTGGCCCTATTGAAGAATTACCCTGAGGTAAAGGTAATAGCCTTAAAGACCAACAGCGGCTTTGCCTATGCCGTGAACCTGGGCATTCATCGCTCCCAGGCCCCGTTAGTGGCACTTCTAAATAACGATACCGAGGCCGAACCCCAATGGTTGGCCGAACTGGTGAAAACCTTGGAGGAAAACCCCGAGGTGGACATGGTAGCCAGTAAACTTCTCCTCTACGACCAACGCCACATCCTCCACTCGGCGGGGGACTTCTATGGACGCGGTGGTGTGCCCGGCAATAGGGGAGTTTGGGAGGAAGATCGCGGCCAATACGATGGGTTGGCCTCCATCTTTGGCCCTTGCGCTGGAGCCGCCGCCTATCGGCGACGACTGTTCCGAGCAATAGGTCTTTTCGATGAGGACTTCATCGGCTACTGTGAAGATGTAGACTTTAACTTCAGGGCTCAACTGGCCGGCTATAAGGCCCTCTTCGCCCCTAAAGCTCGAGTTTACCACCAGCTCAGCGCCAGTGGCGGAGGGGTAGTGGCCAGCTACTTCTGCGGCCGCAATTTCATCAACATCCTGGTCAAGAACATGCCCACCAATCTATTTAAAAAGTACTGGCGGAAGATATTGGTGGCCCAACTCCGCTACCTAGTCCAATCCCTGCGCCACTTTGGGGAGCCTGCTGCCAGAGCGCGCCTTAGGGGGCAATGGGCAGCCTTGCCCCAGCTTCCCTGCATGCTGGCCAAACGACGAACCATCCAAGCTCAGCGGCGAGTCACTGACGCCTATATCGACTCTATCATGAGCGCTGAGGGAGACCTAAGATAAACCCCCTCCTCTCGGTTATCATCCCCACCTATAACGAAGAGAAACGCATCCCAGCCACCCTGGAGCGTATAATAGCCTACCTCCTAGGGCAAGACTACGGGGCAGAGATCATAGTAGTGGATGACGGCAGCAACGACCGCACTTGTCCATTGGTGGCCAGTTTGGAGACCTCCAATCCCCCCATAACCCTTATCCAAACCCCTCATATGGGCAAGGGGCATGCCATAAAAACAGGGATGCTGGCGGCCAGAGGCCAATACCGTCTAATGTGCGATGCCGACCTTTCGGTGCCCATCGAGGAGGTTGCCCACTTTCTGCCCCCCAACCTGAGCGATTATGACGTAGCCATCGGCTCTCGAGAAATGACCGGAGCACGACGCTTCGACGAGCCTTTTTATCGCCACCTTATGGGTCGAGTGTTCAACTGGTTGGTGCGTCTGGTCACAGTGCGCGGCTTTAAAGATACCCAGTGCGGCTTCAAGGTCTTCAGCCAGGAGACCGCCAAGTCCATTTTCGCTAAGACGAGAATGGCAGGGTGGGCCTTCGACGTGGAGGTGCTCTTCTTGGCTCAAAAGCGAGGCCTTCATATCCTGGAAATTCCCGTACCTTGGTACCACGGGAAGAAGAGCAAGGTCAGCCCTTTTCGGGATACTTTCTTAATGTTTGGAGAGATTCTGCTTATCCGCCTTAACCACTGGCTAGGGCGCTATCCTAAAGACTGACATCGTTGCCCCCTCCCAGGTACTGTGCTAAAATTAGCGCGGCTGCCTTGATAAAGGTTTTCCAAGGAGGTTCCCCATGGCTAAGGAGAGATCTCAAGCAATAAAGCAGGCAGTAAAGGAGCGTTACGCCACTCTAGCCCGCAGGCAAACTTCTTGTTGTCCCACACCCCAGATTAGAGAGGGAGAAGGAATGTACAGCCGAAAGGAGCTACAGGACCTACCCCAAAATGTGGCCGAATTTTCCTTAGGCTGTGGCAATCCTACCGCCATCGCCGAGCTTCGAGAAGGGGAAACAGTGCTGGACTTAGGAAGTGGCGGCGGCATCGATTGCTTTCTGGCAGCCCAGAAGGTAGGCAAAAAGGGCAGGGTCATTGGCGTGGATATGACCCCGGAGATGGTTTTCTTGGCGCGGGAAAACACCCGGAAGATGGGCCTGGCTAACGTGGAGTTTCGCCTTGGCGAGATGGAACACCTACCCCTGGAAGCCAACTCCGTGGACGTGATCATCTCCAACTGCGTGATAAACCTCGCCCCTGATAAGGATGCAGTCTTTAAAGAGGCTCTCCGGGTATTAAAGCCTGGTGGTCGGCTCTGTATCTCCGACATAGTCCTAAAGCGGGAACTGTCCCTAGAGGTGAAAGAGGACATGCAGCAGTGGACAGGATGTGTCGCAGGAGCCCTAAAGGGAAAGATATACTTGGGCAAGATAGCCAGGGCTGGCTTTGTTCAGGTAACAGCACAAGATAATTCGCCGCGGGAAAAGAGTGAAGCCTCCCCAGTGCCAGGTCGGCTGCGAGACTACATATCTAGCGTCAACGTTAGCGCCCGCAAGCCATCGGTTAGCGGATAGCCATCCCAGATGCGCAAGACCCCCTTCCAGGGGCTGGGCATCGCTGTTATTATAGCCATCTATCTGGCCCTCGGGGTGACCTATGCCGCTCGAACTCCTCGCTGGGAAGCCCCCGATGAGCCCGCTCACTTTAATTATGTCAAGTACATTGCAGAAAGAGGTAGTCTTCCTATTTTGCGCCAGGGAGACTACGACCAGGAGTATTTGGAAAGGCTAAAAACCAGTAAATTCCCCGCCTTTATGCCCATAGATACCCTCCGCTACGAGTTCCACCAGCCGCCCTTATATTACGCTCTTGCCGCTCCTATTTATTTAGCTACCCGCTCCTTATCGCTGGATAACCAGGTCCTCTCCCTTCGGCTCTTTTCCCTAGCCTGGGGAAGCCTGCTTTTGATCTTAACTTGGGCGGTGACCAAAAAAATTTTCCCTGGCGATAACCTCATGGCTCTGGCCATCCCCTCCTTCATCGCTTTCCTTCCTCAGCATATAGCCACCAACGCCGCCATCAACAACGACACTTTGGCCGAAGTAATATTGGTTGCCATCCTTTGGCTCCTCGTAAAACTTTTGAAGGGTGAAACCGGCCACCGCCTCACTATTGCCCTGGGCGTCCTCCTCGGCCTAGCCCTTCTCGCCAAGACCACCATTTATTTGGCCCTGATATTGGTTCTTTTCACATTTTTCTGGGTCTATAGGCGATGGAAGGCCCAATCTCATTTTCGTACCGTCTCCCTGGCCGTGGTGCTCATGATAGCCATTCTGCTATCGGGGTGGTGGTTTGGACGCAACATGGCCGTTTATGGGGTCAGCGATCCTTTTGGCCTGCAACGCCACAACGAGGTAGTGGTAGGCCAACCCATCACCACCTGGGACTGGGCCAGCGCTCGTCACTTCTCCATTACCACCTTCAAGAGTTTTTGGGTACAATTGGGCTGGATGGGGATTCCCGCCGACGGTCGTATTTACGCTGTTTTGGCTCTCCTTAGCACCACCGCCGCTTTGGGCTTTCTCCTCTATCTAGGCAGAGCCTTGGCCTCCAAAAATACCTTATCGCCTCTGGTAAAGTTCTCCTTGGTTCTCCTTGGCCTGTCCCTCTTCCTCACTATGCTTGCCATGGTGGGTTACAACCTGCGCTTCATCCAAGCCCAAGGGCGCTATCTATTTCCGGCCCTTTTACCTCTAGCTACCTTCTTCACCCTGGGACTGCGAGAGCTATTTCCCAAGCGCACTTCCTGGTTTTTTGTCCTCCTTTATGGGTGGATGATCGGCCTCAATGTTTACGTCATAAATAGCCTTATACCTTGGTTAACTTGAATAGTCTCTAATCTGTAATCCTGAAGGTTGACAATACTTCTAGCAGTCAGTAATATAAGATAATCTTACTTCTGGAGGATTACATGAAAACAGGATTTAGTCATGAAGTAGCTCCGAGGTTGATTCGGGAGAGCCCAGGCATGACCAGCGATGAGGTTGCCAAACTGGCACTCAGCAATGAACTATGCAGCTCAGATGCAAAGGACCCCGTTCGTTCATTGGGAAATACGTTGGCCAAAGAAGTTCGCGAGGGCAGGCTTCCCGAAATAGTGGCTAGGCGGGATGGTAACATACTGCGTTACTACCCAAAAGACACACCCTCAACAATTGAGCCTAATTCCGGGTATGAAAGTATCTCCATTCGCTTAAACCGGTTCTCAATCGAGCAGGCTGACTTATTAGTAGAGGTGGAGCGATTTAAGAATCGAAGCGAAGCCTTGGCATGGCTCATTGATGAGGGAATTAGAACTAATGAAGAATTCCTCAAGGAAGTGAGGGAGGGAATAGAAAAGATTGGGGAGATAAAACGAAGCCTCCAGGTTAAGTGAGCCAAGCTTTTGCCGCAAGACATCTGCTGAATTATGAAGTCTCGTACATCTTTCAGTTGAGGCCTTTTCCTTGACAAAAAGCGGTGGGCTTTGATATATTCACAGAAAATACTAAATAAAAAGGCGATGATGGGGAGTAGTAGAGGTATCCACTCCTCAGCGAGTTGGGACTAGGTGGGAGCCCAACGGTCAGGGAACCTCGAACTCGCCCTTGAGCCACCCAGCCGAATGGGTCATGGGCCTGTATTAAGTTGGGTCGGGTGGTGCCCGTTAACGTGCCTCTTGAGAATGCCGATACTTAAGAAGGGTGGCTTGCGGAAGTTGAATTTCCGTCCCTTCGGGGACGGATTTTTATTTAACCAGGCGAGGGGGACAATATGAGAAGCGACGTTGTTAAAGAGGGGTTGGAACGAGCGCCCCATCGTGCTTTGCTCCGGGCCCTGGGCTGCACGGACAAAGAAATGGGCCAGCCTTTCATTGGGGTAGTCACCAGCGTCAACGAAATCATACCCGGCCATGTCCATCTCAGAACCATAGCCGAGGCGGTGAAGGCCGGGGTCAGGTCAGCGGGAGGCACCCCCTTCGAGGTCAACACCATCAGCGTCTGCGACGGTATCGCGATGAATCACATTGGCATGAAATACAGCCTGCCCAGCCGCGAGCTCATCGCCGACTCAGTGGAGATTTTGGCCCAGGCCCACGGCTTCGACGCCTTAGTCATGATACCCAACTGCGATAAGGTGATCCCAGGTATGCTCATGGCAGCGGTGCGATTAAACATACCCACCATCTTCGTCAGCGGCGGGCCCATGTTGGCTGGCCAGTGGTGGCCAGGTGGGCAGAAGCGACACGTGGACCTCACCACCGTCTTCGAGGCTGTGGGCAAGGTGGCCCAAGGGAAAATGACAGAGGCCGAACTAAAAGAATTGGAAATGGTGGCATGCCCTGGCTGCGGTAGCTGCGCTGGGATGTTTACCGCCAACACCATGAACTGCCTCACCGAGGCCCTGGGTATAGCCCTGGCTAGCAATGGCACCGTCCCTGCCGTCGATGCTGCCCGCCTGCGTTTGGCCAAAGAGACCGGCAGTCAAATTATGGCGCTTTTGGCCCAAGACCTACGTCCTAAAGATATCATCACCCAGGAAGCCATTCGCAACGCCTTGGTGGTGGATATGGCTTTGGGAGGCAGCACCAATTCTGTCCTCCATCTTCTAGCTTTGGCCCATGAGGCAGGAATGGACTTCCCTTTAACTGCCATCAACGCCATTAGCGATACCACCCCACACCTTTGTAAGCTAAGCCCCGCTTCCGAACAACATGTGGAAGACCTCCACCGGGCGGGGGGTATTCCCGCCCTCATGGCTGAGGTTAGAGAACAGCTCCATTTAAAGGCACCAACTGTCAGTGGCCAAACCCTGGGACAAGACATAGCCACAGCGCAAATTAGGGATAGAGAGGTCATTCGCCCTCCTACCCAGCCTTATTCTCCTCGAGGAGGGATCGCCATCCTCTTTGGCAATTTGGCTCCGGAGGGAGCCGTGGTAAAACGAGCGGCAGTGGCCGAAAGTATGCTTTGCCATGAAGGGCCAGCCTTGATATTCGACAGCGAAGAAGAGGCCACAGCGACCATCTTGCGCGGCGAGTTGACGCCCGGCCAGGTGATAGTGATTCGCTATGAGGGGCCCAAAGGGGGCCCAGGGATGAGGGAAATGCTTACGCCCACCTCCCTCCTCAGCGGCATGGGGCGGGATGAAGAAGTAGCTTTAATTACCGACGGGCGTTTTTCCGGAGCCAGCCGGGGGGCAGCTATAGGCCATGTCTCTCCCGAGGCCGCTCGCCGTGGCCCTATCGCCGCTCTACGCAACGGTGATATGATAAGGATCGATATACCTAATTACCGACTAGATATGGGCTTAAGCCCCGCCCTACTCGAGCAGAGATTAGCCCAGCTTCCTGCTTTCGTCAGCCGGATCGAGGAGGGCTATCTACAGCGCTATGGGGAAAAGGTCACTTCAGCCAGCACTGGCGCTGTCCTAGAAAGATAGGAAACCACCATGAAGCTTAATGGAGCCCAAATCCTGGCCGAAAGCCTGATCAAAGAAGGGGTTGATGTGATCTTCGGCTTCCCTGGAGGCACTATACTGCCCTTTTACGCCGTGCTCCCCGATTATCCGCAACTACACCACGTCCTGGTACGCCACGAGCAGGGTGCGGCCCACGCCGCCGATGGCTATGCCCGGGCCACAGGTCGGGTAGGGGTATGTGTAGCCACCTCCGGCCCCGGTGCTACTAACCTGGTTACCGGTATAGCCAACGCTTTTTTGGACTCCACACCGGTTGTGGCCATTACCGGCCAGGTGCGGCGCTCTCTCATCGGCCGCGATGGCTTTCAAGAGGCCGATATCACCGGCATAACCCTACCCATTACTAAGCACAACCAATTAGTGATGCACGCCGAGGAGCTGGCTCATGCGGTCAAAGAGGCTTTTTATATTGCCCGCAGCGGTAGGCCGGGGCCGGTGCTCCTGGATGTCCCCTTCGATGTCCTGCGAGAGGAGGCCACCTTCCATTACCCAGAGAAGGTAGACCTGCCCGGCTACCGTCCCACCCTCTTTGGTCATCCTACCCAGATAAAAAGGGCAGCTAGATTCATCGCTGAGAGCCAACGCCCCCTCATCATAGCTGGCCACGGCGTACTTATATCTCAGGCCTGTGGCGAGTTGCGGGAGCTGGCAGAAAAGGCTCAGATGCCAGTGACTACTACCCTTTTGGGAACCAGCTCCTTCCCTCAAAACCACATATTAAGCCTCGGTATGATGGGGATGCACGGCATGGCCTATGCC